>JAUHXI010000174.1 GCA_030426875.1 bacterium | reverse complement strand
CGAAAACCAGACCCAAGAGCCGGAGATTGGTCGGGCTCATAAACTAGGGCAGCGTCGTTGAGGGTGAGCTTTTCCAACGAGTCTCGAAGGAGGTGGTAGTCGTCGCCATCGACACAATAAATGCCGGCGTAGAGCATGGGCACCACCTTGGTGTAACCTGGCAAAGCCTGAGCTACTTCTACCTTATCCTTCTGCCCAGACCAAATCGTATCCCCCACTCGAGCCTCCCCCACAGACTTGAGACCCGTGACGACATACCCCACCTCGCCAGGCTTGAGTTCGGCAACCGGTTCATAAGCGGGGCGGAGGTAACCCACTTCCGTTGGCTCAATATCCGTTTTAGCATTGAGGAAGCGGAGTTTTTGGCCTTTTTTAAAGGTCCCAGTGACCATTCGAATGTAAGTTACCACGCCTCGATACGTGTCGTAAACGGAATCAAAAATCAAAGCCTTCGCCTCCGAATCATCATTGAGCCCAAGCTGCTTTCGAAGCCCCCCTTGAGTCGGGTCAGGCACACGCTCAATAATGGCATCCAAAACCTGCTCCACATTCTGGCCCGTTTTGGCGGACACTTGAAGCACCTCTTCCCGCGGAATAGCAAGTGTGTTTTCAATTTCATTCATGATTCGCTCTGGATCGGCAGCTGGCATGTCAATTTTATTGATCACTGGAATGATGGTCAGCTCGTGATCCATGGCCATGTAGAGATTGGCGAGGGTCTGGGCTTCAATTCCCTGCGTGGCATCCACAACTAAAATAGCCGCTTCACAAGCAGCCAGAGAGCGGCTAACTTCATAGGTGAAGTCGACATGACCCGGAGTGTCAATGAGGTTGAGAGTGTAGCCCTTGTAATCCATCCGGACAGGCTGAAGTTTGATGGTAATCCCCCGCTCCTGCTCCAAATCCATGGTGTCGAGCATTTGCCCATGTTTCATGTCTCGCTTAGAAAGCGTGTTGGTGATCTCCAAAAACCGATCCGCAAGTGTGGATTTACCGTGGTCAATGTGAGCGATGATGCAGAAGTTACGGATGGTTTTCATGAATGAGGAAAGCTTATAAGCTAAGCTATTTTGCCTGAAATAAAGCTTTTTTTCAATACGATTAGATCAACCTAATAATTAATATCTGAAACTATAATCAACTTCTCATCAAAAATCATCTGACGCAATCTCCAAATTTATCCAGCTAGCAAAAAGTAAGGGGCTCAAAAATGAAGCCAATATTCACAAATGGCGCCTTCACTTTTGAATGTGCTAAAATGAACACAAACAAAAAAATAAAAAATATGTCAAAAAACAAAACCTACCACTATCAACTCTCAGTTGAAGAGAGTGCAAAAAAGTTAAAAACCGACATCAGCACGGGCCTTTCGTCAAAAGACGCTCAAAAACGTCTAGTGAAATATGGCAAAAACGAATTGATAGCCGGCAAAAGAAGATCGATGCCCTTAAGGTTTTTAAATCAATTTAAAGATTTACTCATCGTCGTTTTGATCCTAGCAGGGCTTCTAGCCTTTTATTTAGGTGATTTCAGAGGAGGCACCATCCTGCTAATCATCGTTTTTGTGAATGCTGTGATTGGATTTTATCAAGAATTCAAAGCGGAGAAAATTTTAGACTCACTCAAGGCCATCATTCGAAATAAAAGTGTCGTGATTCGAGGTGGGAAGCGAATGGAAATTGAACAAGGTCAACTGGTGCCAGGCGATCTAGTTTTTTTAGAAGAAGGCACTTCCATTCCTGCCGACATTCGCCTGACTCAAGTGACTCATTTTAGCACCAATGATTTCATTTTAACCGGTGAATCCGTCCCACAAGAAAAATTTGCTAAACTGGTCATCGACAAAAAAACAAGCATCACCAACCAAGACAATTTGGTCTTCATGGGCCTCACCGTAGCCAAAGGAAACGCTTACGGCATCGTTTATGGCACCGGAATGGACACCGCCATCGGACGAATTGCAAAAGCCACTGAAGGAATCGAGCATGACCAATCCCCACTTCAAAAAGAAATCAATAAATTAGCTAAATCGCTAACCAAAATTGCCGGTGTGATTGCCCTGATTTTATTTTTATTAAATTTAGGACTCACCTTGGATGGCTCCTCAAACCTGACCGCCGCTATCCAACTAAGCCTAGTCTTTGCTGTTTCTGTGGCAGCTGCATCTGTTCCCCAAGGACTACCAGCCCAAATCTCTGTCGCCCTAAGCCTGGGAGTCGGCCGCTTAGCCAAAAAAAAAGCAATCGTAAAAAAACTCTCTTCCGTCGAAACCCTAGGCTCAACCACCGTCATTTGCAGCGATAAAACAGGAACCTTAACAAAAAATGAAATGACCATCACGCATTGCGTGACCTTAGGTCAAAAAACCTCAAAAGGATGTGAAATAAGGCCATTCGAAGTGACCGGATCTGGCTACAACCCCAAAGGCTCAGTATTAGAAAATGGGAAAAAAATCGACAAAAAAACTCTAAAAAGTCTACAGCAGTTTTTTCAAGATGGGTTTTTAGCCAGTAACGGACGAGCCGAGCCGAGCGACAAAAAACACAAAGGCTGGTATGCAATTGGAGATCCAACCGAAGCCGCCTTTACCCCATTAGTGATGAAAGTAGGTTTAAAACCATCAAAACTAGACCAAGGGTTTCCGATGATCGAAGAGATCCCCTTTGATTCTGACCGCAAGCGCATGACCATCATCCGCAAGCACAAAGGCAAGCAAATAGGGTACATGAAAGGTGGGCTAGAAAGCGTGCTCTCCACCTGCTCACAAGTAAAAATTGGGGGTGACGTGATCAAAATGACACCCACAATGAAAAAGGCCATCTTGTCCAAAGGCGAGGATTTTAGCGCCCAAGCCCTCCGTGTGATTGCATTGGCCTATAGAGATTTCCCTAAAGCCAATCAATCATTCTCCATTTCAAAATCAGAGAAGCAGTTTATTTTTGCAGGATTTGTCTGCATGATCGATCCACCCCGACACGCCGTGGCCAAAGCAGTGGAAACCAGCTATAAAGCCGGCATTCG
>JAUHXI010000173.1 GCA_030426875.1 bacterium | reverse complement strand
CTATAAATGAGGTAGGCCACTTCTTTGCGGCTCATGTCCTCAGCGGGGAAGAAATTCCGTGGTTTTTTATTTGCGTCAAGTCCACCCAAAATTTGAGTGTAATAGCTGGGGTCAAAGTCTGGTGCGTCCGCGGGTCGAATGTGTTTTGAGCCCACAAATCCACTGTTCAATAGAAATCTCGCATGAGGGGCATACCAGGCATTTGGGTCCATGTCTAACATGATAGATCCCATTCCCCAATAAGCAAGTGGGTCGCTGGAGGTGATTTCTTGTCCTGGAGCGAGGGCGGTAACTACCATTTTCATGGCTTCTGCTCGACTCACGCAGTCGTTGGGTTTAAATAAATTATTCTCATAGCCTTCTACAATTTCTAGTGCTCGAGCTAGGCGGACGTAGTCATAATCCCAATCGCCTGAGTTTACATCTGAAAAATCTTCAGAGCTTTTTAATTGAAGGATTTGTGATTCATAGTCATCACCAAAGCGATATTCTAAGATAATTTTTAAGAGCTGTGATCGAGTTATACAAGCGTCGGGCCGCCAACTGCCGTCGGCATGGCCTTGGGTGATGCCTTGTTCAACGGTCCATACAATGCCTTCAACGTAATCGGTTTGATTGCTTAGGTCAGAAAAATTTGAAAGGGTTTCATCAAAAGAACTGTTACAGATTACTCTGCCGCGGGCGTAATAATAATTCTCGTCGTGGGCATCGATGCCATATTTTCCACAATAGTGTCCTTCTACAATTAGGCTGATGATTTCAAAGCTATTTGCATCAGCTTCGGGGATCAATTCGTCCAAATGATACACGTTTGAATCGTCCTTTGAGTAGCCGTTCAAAAGAATTTCAAACGTTTCCGCATTTGCGCCCGGAAGACTCAATCCCTTAAAATAAACACCATTTGAATCCTGAGCGTAGTTTCTGTTGCTCAAGGGTTCAAATGTATCGGGATCACTGTTTTTAATTTGTTGACATCCCATGTAAACAGAGTCTTTATCTTTGTAGTAGTTGGATCTGGTGATGAGTTCGACACTGCTGGGGTCGGCTTCCATCTTGAGTGATCCACAGTAAACTGAGTTTTCGTCTTTGACTAGATTGAGGTGGGGGAAGGAGGATAAAACTTCAAATGAATCGACGCTCACCCCCTCCATTTCAAGCTCTGGCTCATAGGCATTTTCACAAAAATAGACCTTTTGACCGTCTATGCGATATCCTTTTTCGCAAAGGGTTTCGAGGGGCGAGAGGGCTTGAGTCAATGAAATTTGCGTGAATATGAGTGTGATGGTGAGGGCCATCATGGTGGTGATTTTTTTCATGATTCGATTTATTGTATAAAAAATTTGTTCAAAAGATTGTTTGATTAAAAAAGCCATCCCATTTTAGCAGATATTTTTGCTTGATGGGATGGCTTTATTTTTTAGAAGATGCTTTTTATTGTTCGACGCAATAGAGTCTTGCTTCAAATACACAGGTGTGCTTACTTTCATGTGACCATTTTTCATCTGTCTCATCAAAGTGACCAGCAGTTCCAAATATACCCATGCTACCTGTTTCTACCCATTCATTACAATCTTCTTGGGTTGGAGTCCCGTTGGCATTTGTTCCAGTCCATACATTATCACCTGAAAGCTCAGCGGGAGTCGCTACACTACCAAATTCAGTGTACATAATGGGATTCTCAATTGATCCATCAGTCAAATCATCCCAGCCTTCAGCGATGAGCTCTCCATTTGTGGTGACATAAAGTCCGTCCCAATCCGTATTCAAGCGTTTTTCTGGCCACGTGTCTCCATCACTGATCCAGGCTAAATATAGCTCTCCATTGTCTGAAAGACCTCCTTCTTCTGCACTTGTTTGACATATGTCGTCAGCCCCAGAAACACCATTTACGTTTGGTATGTCGTCGTAGTCAGCAAGGTTATAAATATTACTGGTGACAAAGATGTGTTTCTTTTCTCCCTCGAGATTCGATGTATTTTGATCACTATCTTCTTCGTCCTCTGTTTCAGATTCTAAATCCGTAGTGGCAGTTCCGCTTTCAGTGCCAGACAATTCATCTAGAATTTCCTGTTTTAAGATCTCGTTATTGCGTTCTAAAAGCACGGCTACTTGTTCTCTTGTTACGGTTTCACCTAGGCCAAAGGTTCCATCGTCATAACCTTGCCACAAGCCACTGAGGCGGCCTTTTTCAATGGCGTCATAGGCCCAGTGGGTTTGGGGAACATCTGTGAACGGTTTGTTGGCTACGGCAAATACAGTCACCACGGTGAGTGTAAAGGCTGCGATTGAGCCAAAAATAATAGATTTCTTCTTCATATTGAGTTGGGTTAAGGTCAATAATTGATTTTATTTTATCATAGTTTTTTCATCTTGCTGATTTCTTTGTCGTAAATCTAACTTTGGGAGTTGATCTGAATACAGATAATGGAATTACTTTTCGATGCAAATTAATCTCATTTCGCCTGTGCAGCTAAATTGATCGGTATATATATCATCCGTACCCACGTCATTGCGCCTGGCTTCCGCTGAAATGGTGTCTGCGTTGATCATGCCATAAAGATCTATTTTTTCATCATTTATGAATTCCTCAGCCTCACTCCAGTCATTGCAATTTGCTACAATGTTATGTGAATACCATGCATTTCTATCTCCTGATACAATTGGATTTCCATTTTCATCATGATACAATTTAACAAAATCTGGATTACTTGGCTCATGATGATTATAGCTAAGCAGTGTTGAGGCTAAATCATAGCGATCAATGATTTCATTGTTTACATTCATGTATCCAGTAACTCCATTGTCATAGTGGTTTGAAAGAATATCATCTGTGTCTCCAGTGGCACCATTTTCATAATCTTCATAATTACTTCCAGTTACGGCTAAGAATTCTCCTTCTAGGTCTGCCAAACTGGCACGACCTTGGCAGATGCTATCTGCAGTTTTAGGTCCACCAAAGTTCCCTGGATATTTTTCACTTGTCACAAAAACAGTTTTATTGTTTTCACTGACCTCCTCTTCTATCACTT
>JAUHXI010000012.1 GCA_030426875.1 bacterium | reverse complement strand
TAAGCCATCATTAAAAATACAATGGTAGGGATAGTAATTAGCCAGAAGCTAATATTCTGATAAAAGTGTTTTCGAGGGGTCATGAAGATTGATTAATTAATGAATCGAATGCTTTGGATCATTTGTTCAAATTCTTTTTCTATCAAACTCAATTCGATGCTATTAAAATTAACAATGAGTGAAGGTGAAAGGCCAATGCTTGAATAAATCCCGTGAGAATTGGGAAAGAAATACTGAGTGGTGACTGGCCCCTCAGCCATAAAATCAACAGCATCCTGCTGCTTGATCATTTTGATTTCGTTTTCATTAAAAATAATTTCGCAATTATCTGACAGGCGGAGTTGCTCATGAGTGTCACACCAGGATTCTATATTTTCTTCTGTGAGACCATCGCTATAATCCCCCCAAGAACCTTCGCGAGCAATGGGGCCGTAATCCTCTCCACGATTGGCAGTTAAAAATTTTCCTTCCCAAAAATTTTCTTCAAAATTACTAAAACTGAGCATGTAAGCCACTTCCTCATTTTCCTCGACTGGATCAACTACTCGATAATCAATCCCCATCTCTTTTTCAACCATAACATCTCCCCAAACCGTGGGATAATCGAAAGAAATTCCAAGCACGTCATCTGTGTGCGTTGTTTTTTGGTCCTGAGCGGAGAAGTTTATTTCTACCCTTGCTTCACTATCTTCAGCAATTATTGATTCGGAATTTACTAGTTTTTCAGACCCTGATCTGATTAATGAAGTGAATAGGAGGGCTGGAATTAAGAATCCGACACTCCAGAATGTTACTATTTTTTGATTTATTTTTTTCATAAAAAATGAGCTAAGGGGTTATTTTAAGTATTAGTGTTTAATCGATTCATCTGCCATATGTAATTGATTCAACCTTGAATTCACTTCATTACAAGATGGCTCATGACCATTCAAAATTTCATTGATTTGCTTGGCAAGTTCGCGAGCAACATCTAGGGATAATTGTCGGTAAAATTTTAAAGGCTTGCTTTCCTCTCTCATCCAAATTGTAGTCACTTCCATTTTTAAATAAACGTTCAAATAATGATTGATGAGGTCCTGATCTGACTGACCCACTTGGCATATTTCTTTATTAAATTCAAGCTTGTCGTATCCCCCTAAGATATCACGGAAGGGAATCCAGCAAGTATTTTGACCATTTTTAGCTGCGTGCCAGACTCCTCCATCGTAGGTCTGATAGTTGTAACTAGAATCTTCTGAAATTTGATAATCCTTAAAGTCAGTCAATGGGCAACTGCTTGTTAAGATCATTTCAGAGCAACAACGCCCTTGTTTTGAATCTGTAACAAGTTCCTGAATTGACATTTCGGCTTTGGTTCTATTGAGCTCAATGAGTGCCATTTTTTCTTCTTCCTCTAACGAATCCCAGGCTTCTGTTCCAATAATTGAAAGAAAGTCCCCACCATCTTTATCCAATGGAATGATTGTTTCAAATTCTGGGAATTCAAATTGGCTTTTTTCAAAGTAGGTCATTCCATTTTCCTCCTTTGTAGCAGTGGTATTGTCGGCCTGATGGTCTGACTGAAGAGGTGGATAACTACTACTCAATGCAAAATAACGAGCAATTTCTTGGCGAGTCAATGGTTCTTGGAGTAAGTCTGCTCTTTCTTCGGGAGAGTTAGCATCGAATTGAATGAAGAGCTCACAATTGCTGCCAAAAAAATCGAGTTTGTCAGCTAAAATGGCATATGAGAGCAGGTTGTAGGCATCAAATCCTGGACCACCATTGTTGTCTAAAATGTATTTTTCGGCCCCCTCCAAGCATTTGGGTCGATTGACATTTTCAATACGAGGGTCTGAAGTCAAACGTTCAAATTTATCATCTGAGTTGGCTGGAATTGACCCATCGTTTGCCATGATTAATTTTAGACTGTGTAGACGAAGAATGGGGTTGCCTGGCCGGAAAGTGTCGTCGTCGTACCCATGGATCATTCCGTGCATCGAAGCATAGTTGACGTATTCGGTATACCAGGGTTCACAACCAGAGGGATTGGAAGCACAACTTTCATCTTTTTGCCGCACATCAGTGAACAACCTTGCGCCTTCTTGAGCCTTATAATAGGGCTCAAGTGGTTCAGTGATTTCAAAGGTGAAATCATTGAGTGATAAGTTTTGGTAGTGATCCCCTTCTCCATTGTGGTAGGCATTTTCAAGCAAGCGGACTAAAACAGCTACCTTGGCGAATTCAGCTCTGTGTATGGAGTCATTTGGCCTGATTTGACCAATGGGCTGCCCCAACTCAGTATCACCTACAATTACATTTGCGCTTTGAAAACGAAGGATGTGAGACTTATACATGGGATCATTTGGTAAGTCAGAAAAAATTTCATTTTGAGCTGAGAGACTATTTCCCCAATTGAACAATATGATGAAAAATAAGATCGCCAAGATTATTTTAAAAAGAGACTTGACCCATTTTGACTGTGTTGTGATTAGGAGGGCTTTCCTGATCATGGACATCGTTTACAGTAGTTAAATGATTGAAAATTGAAGGCTAATATCATTCAAATTCCGACATTCAAGATTTAGAACTACCCCTAACAATAATGAGACTATTTTTATTAATTCACTATTGCATCGAAGTTTAATCTTAAATTTTTAGCGCTTTCTTTTGGGTCACAATTATTACAAAAATTAGCCATTAAATCAATGGTTCAATTTTAAAAAATTGATTAAATTTGGCTTAAATAAAATTAAAATTTAAGTCTTAATTTTATTAAAAATTTAACAGAATTAACAACTTTATTAAAGTAGCTGATTTTAGAACACGAAACCAATCATTCACTGTACCCCCCAATCATCACTGAGAATTCTCCATCTGTCTCATTCAAACTAGCTTCGGGAAGGTATGTTTTTGAAATGGCACCGTCTAAAAAAAGTGCATTTTTCACACCTTGTTTACGAAAGTAGTTGGCAAAATCATAAAAATTCACCGCACTGTTTGACATGGCGAAAAGAATCGTTCCATCTGGCAAAATTCCAACCCCATTGCGAATGTAAAAGCTCTTAGAGTCAGGATTGAAGTTGGGATGAATGTCTCCATCAATCAAAAGCATAGGCCCTGACTGGGTGGCATAAGTCACATTCTTAAGGTCTAAAAACTCAAACATTTCGGTTGTCGAAACATAAGCCTGGCCATCGTCGGTCAGATAAAAAATGCCATTCGGTTTCATGAAAAAATTCCCTTCACCTTCTTGTGTATTGAGCGGGGTTAAAAGGGTTCCATTTTCAATATAAAGGCCTACAGGTTCATGCGCAGGATCAAACATTCCACCGTTGACTGCAAATGTAAGCTTTTTATTACTGATCAGTAAATGATTTTTTAGATTTTCAAAATTTTTAAACCTTTGACCATCTAGACCCTTCCAATAAAACGCCAGTGTTTGGTACTTTAAATCAATTACATGACTTATGAATTGATCATTTTTCAACTTTAAATTTTTCGTCAACTCGGACTTATATTGAGAATTGATTTCTAAATAACTAAAGCAAAAAACTACTAATACAATTGTCAGTAATAAACCAAGGGTGATTGCGATCTTTTTTTTCATTTCTTAATGCATTCAATGAAATGATACCGTATTATACCTGCCTTTAAAAGCAATCATGGCTTAGAGCCTGTACTTGGCTCTAATCGCATGCTTTAAAGGCTCTATTTTAAACCACAATTCTATTGGCCCGCCTACTTTTGAGTATTTTTTCCTGGTTGTTCAAAATGATCTCTAGGGGATAACTGATTTCATCATTTATATATTCAAGAATGATGTCATTACACTTCATCTCACAGTCATTTATTTTCATTATTTTAACGAGTTTCATTTTTGTGGAGAGCTCAGCTGAAGCGAGTTGTTTTTGCAGTTTTTTTCTGGCTTTTTTTTCTAATTTCTTTCTCATCTTAGCGATTTCTAAACGCTCTTTTCTTACCCTTAAAAAATCCTCTTCTACAGATGGAATTTCTGACACGGTAGCCTGAAAACCTTTTATGAGGCTATTTCTTTTACCTATTCGCACTGGACTATCGGTGCTTCGATTGTTATTTTTCATGGTTCAATAGATCTAGAAAATAAAATCGGGTGGGGTAGTCACGTTATTCCCATCTCTTTACCTGGTCAATCATTTGCCCTAGACTGGATTTAAGAATCACTGAGTGCCTATTCAAATTTAATGAATTTTTTAAATTTAACTGTCTGTGAAGCGCGTTCTCATTATCGACAACTACGATTCATTCACCCATATCATCAAACAATATGTGGGGGAACTGGGCTATGAGCCTGTGGTTTTTTTAAATGATCATATTTCGCTGAATCAAATTAAAAGAATGGAGCCTTCACACATCATTCTTTCACCTGGACCTGGAACGGTGGAAAATGAAAAAGATGTGGGGGTGATGATGGATGCGATTGATCAGCTTTATAAGAAAATTCCAATTCTAGGAATTTGCTTAGGTTATCAAGCCATTGTTAAATACTTTGGAGGAAAAATCATTTCGGCTCCAGAAGTAAGACATGGCAAACAATCAATTATTTTCCATAACCGGAAAGGATTGTTTAAGGGGCTCAAAAATCCTGCAACTGTGATGCGTTATCATTCACTTGCTGTTGACCCGTCGTTTTGGCTGACCTCAAAAGAGATGAAAGTGAGCGCTTATGCTGATGACTGGGTGATCATGGGGGTTGAGCACAATGAGTATCCAATTTTCGGCGTGCAATTTCATCCGGAGAGCCTGGGAACAGTTGGGGGAAAGGGGCTTTTGAGAAACTTTTTGAACGGGAGTGGCTTTTGAGGTTTCTTAATTTTAAATGTTAAATATTGAATATTAAAGTAAAAAAAGAAGGGTATGAGCTTAGAACCTGTCTGGAATCTCCACGCTTCATCCATTTTCACCTCTTTTCCGCCGATACTGCGTCATTCGTCGTTCATTTAGCCCTGCTAAACCTCACTCCTCCTTCCTTGTATAGACATAAAAGAGGTAAAAATCATCTAAAATGGAGATCCTAGACAGGATTTTAGAATTATCTTGCTATTCAGTAAAATAAAGTCATTTTACATTTAAAATTTAGCATTCAATATTCAACATTTCAAAAATGTCATTCAACCTTGGACAATACACCACCGCTGCTCGAAATGAAGGCTTTTGCTTGCTTCACACCGCGGGAATTCAGCGGAAAACGATGGTGTTTGAAAATCCTAAAAAAACACTTGAAAAACTCCCAGAAAAAATGGGAAATTTGAAGGCAATTGTGGGTCATTTGGCTTACCCAAATCCTCAATTGAACAATGCAATTCCGGAGCGGGTTTTTTACGGGTTTGAAAGAGTAAAAAATCATTCTCATGGTTTGAATGAAATTTTATATGAAGGGGTCGGAAATTATAAAGCAACAGGCCGACTCATTCAGTCTGTGGACAGAAAAGAATATGTCAAAAAAATTGTCACAATAAAAAAACTACTGCGCGCCGGTGAGATTTACCAGTTGAATTATGCCATTCGGTTTCAGAAAAAATTTGAAGGTGATCCGTACGCGTTATTTCTGAAATGGATTCAAGCAAGTCCCAGCAGATTTTCTGCCTTTATCAATGGAGGGGATTATCAGATCATTAGTAACTCTCCGGAGCAACTGTTTCAAGTTAAAGACAGTAAAATCACTAGTGAGCCGATTAAGGGAACTGTCAAAAAAACTAACACCTTAAAAAAAAATGAGAATTTAAAGGCTGTTGAAATTTTATTGGGGAGTGAAAAAGAGGCAGCGGAGCTCAACATGATCACTGATCTGGCGCGGAATGATGTGGGACAGGTCTGTGAATTTGGGACTTTGACGTTGGAAAAATATCGTGCTCTTTTAGAACTACCCAATTTATGGCACACCTATTCAAAAGTATCAGGAAAGCTTCCTAAAAAAACTCGACTGAAGGATGTGGTGAATGCTATGTTTCCGGGAGGGTCCATCACAGGCTGCCCTAAAAAACGAGCAATGATGTGTATTGAAGCCCTGGAAAAATGCCCTCGGAATATTTTTACCGGCTCAATTGGCTACATCAAATCCGGCAAGACAATCGGTCTTGAGGCTAACTTTAACATTGCCATTCGAACTGCATTGGTTAAAGATGGGATAATCGAGTATTGGGCTGGGGGGGGCATTGTGATTGATAGCGATCCAGAGGCAGAATACGAGGAATGCTTACTGAAAGCAGAAAGTTTTTTGAATTTATTATAGAAGGCTGAAAATTTTTTGGAAGTGGGATTGGGATAAACTCGTCCTCGTGGAAAGATAAATGGTTTGGTAAAATGAAGGCGAGGTCTGCAGACCTTCATTTTAATCAAATTTTATGATCATTCATATAAATGGAACGCTCATTGAGGAAAATTCCGCCACCATTCCGCTCATTAGCGATGCCTTTTTGTTTGGAGAGGCTGTTTTTGAGACCTTGCGCACTTACAATGGAACGTTATTTCGTTTGGATGATCACCTGGAGCGCTTTAAAGCCTCCATTCAAACCATTGAACTGAAATTTCAGTGGAATTTGAATCAAATAAAAAAAGAGATCGCAGTGGTCTTAGAAAAAAGCCCCTGGCCAGACGTGAGAATGAGACTGATTGCTTCAAGTATGGGCTTAATTATCATGACTCAGGGATTGGATGAAAAACCTTCCTCTATGTATAAAGAGGGAGTGAAAGCCGTTCGTTTTGATGGCCAGCGCAGTTTTCCTACTGTAAAGAAGGTGGGTGATCTTTTGTGCTATAAAGCCAATCAATTTGCTAAAAAAAATGGGGCTTATGAGTCGATTTTGGTGAATTTGAATGGGGAAGTGACTGAGGGGGGCTATTCCAATGTGTTTTGGGTAAAAAATGATCAACTTTTTACGACAAATATGGATATTTTGAAGGGTATCACTCGTCAAACTGTGTTGGAATTGGCTGAAAATTGTGCATTTGAAACTATCTTGTTTAAAAATCTACTCCAGACCGATGAAATTTTTATCACTCAGAGCACGAGTGGTATTTTACCAGTGGTGGAAGTGGAGGGTCAGGTGATTGGCGAGGGGGTGCCAGGGTTTAGAACGAGAGATTTGATGCAGGCTTTCAGAAAGAGAACCGCTCTGTAATACACGCCCCATGTAAGGATGTGATTAATCACATCCTTACAGAACAAAAAAGCGACATATTAATGTCGCTTTTTTGAATATTTTTTATAGAGAAATTCTTAGTCCTTCTTATCTTCTTTTTTCTCTTTAGAATCAGCAGGTGTTTTTTCTTCTTTTGCTTTAACGTCTTTCTTTTCAGCTTTTTTAGCTGGTTTTTTAGTAGCTTTTGCCTTTTCTTTAGCCCTCTCCTTTTCCTTCTTTTCTGTGTTTTCTTTGGCTTTACGCGTGATGGTTTCTTCAACGGTTTCTTTGGCTACCTTAGATTTTTTACCTCCACGTGAAGCAGCTTCTTCTTGCTTCTTCTTGGCGGCTTCCATTTTAGCTCGGAATTTATCAACCCGACCTGCTGTATCCACCAAGGTTTGTTTACCGGTGAAAAATGGGTGTGTGTCAGAGGAAATATCAACCACAATAACATAATGGTCGACCCCGTTGATTTTTTTAGTTTTGTCCGACTTTAAGGTCGAAAAGGTTGCAAATTCAGCGCCACTATTAGCATCTACGAATACAACGGCGTGTACTGCTGGGTGAATATCGGTCTTCATGATTGATTTTTCATTAAGTGCCTGTGGATTTTACGTTATTTTTGCCTTGTAGGCAAGTCTTTTTGTGGTTTTTTATTTAAACCTTAATCCTTCTACCCTTTTTCTTAACATTTTTTTTAAAAAAAATAGTCAGACCACCTATCAAAGCCAATAAAAAAATCACACCTAAAGCATAAAGTAACATGCCACGCTTCTCTGAAATAGTGACCAGCTTTGTGGCAGAGCGGCTCTCCTCTTTGTCATCAAAAACGGTCAAAGTCACGATATACTCACCAGGAATTTCAAAAATACGCTCAGGCACCCCTCCTTCCAACATCACCTCATCATCAAAAACCCACTCGTAGCGGAGCACCTCTCCATCTGGATCATTTGATTCTAAGCCATTAAAAACCACTGCTTGCCCCACCACCAACTCTGGCTCGTCTCCTTTTGAATTGGTGATGCGAATGGCAGGAATGGGCCCTTGATTGTTATCGTTCACATCAGCATTAGCCCCAATTCCATCTCCGTCTGCATCCACACTTTCTTTAAAATCATCAGGAAACTGATCGGCATTGTCCCCCACTCCATCGCCATCACTGTCCTTGCTTTCGGCGGGATCTCGGGTGAAAACGTCTTCCACATCCGGCACTCCATCATTGTCGTCGTCTTCATCGGCATTGTCGCCAATGTCATCCCCATCCCAGTCCGCTGATTCGGTTGGATCTAAAGGGAAAAGATCCTCTCCATCATTCACACCATCATTATCATCATCAGGGTCTTGCCCATCAGGTATTCCATCTTGATCTGAATCTCTGTCGACATAAAAGGTGCTATGAGTTTTATTGTTATTGGGGTCATCACCGTCATCTTCCCAGGGCACCACACGAGCGGTGACCACTTTATCTCCCAGCTCTTCCCACTGCCAGTCAACAAAAACATCATCGGTTCCTCCGCCTACAATGGAAACAGGCTGGTCGGTGTCGATGAAGTCTCCGACGGTTTCATCAAAAAAACGTACGGTCCCCCGTAAATCTTGACCAGAGTTGTTTTGGACGGTGGCATAAATTCGGACATTTTCACTAATGAGGATGTTCTGATCGACTCGAATGCTGCCGTCTTGCATGGACAGGTCACGATTGGCCTCTTGGGCATTTACGGGAACTGTAAAAAGGAGTGATAGCAGAAAAGCGGTGAGCGTGAGTTGTTTTTTCATTTTTTTGTTTTTCTTAAGGAGCTTACGGATCTCATTCTACTAGACCTTGAGAAGAAAGTCACTCTTTGCAATTTTTACACATATCTGCAAACACTTCTAATCTTCCTCCAGGCTCTCTAAAACCATTAATTCTTGCCTTTCATTGACTTTTTCAAATTCAAATTGAAGCTCATTCTTTATTTTCTCATTTTTGATCATTTTCTGAATAATTGATCAGATCTTTCTTTATTATTAAAAAATGGGAATATATTTCTATTTATCACTAAATTTTGCTCAATTTTAGCCAATTTTTCTTCTAGATTTTTATTCATAGTAGAAACACCAATTCAATGTAGTTATAACACCCGTTTTTTAATTCATTCAATCTCAATCTTCTCCCCCAAATACTTCGGCTCCGCCCCAAAAATTAAATCAAAAAACATTTTTGTTCGGGCTAGGTTTTCACGAATTAGAACTCTAGTGCCCTCATTTCCTCCCACATCCTGAGCGTTGTATCCCACAGCCTCCATTCCATTTTTTTGAGCAATATAAATGGCCCGCTCGTTATGAAAGGGTTGAGAGATGATTGTGAGCGATTCTTGACCGAATATCTCTTTGGCTCGGACCACTGAATCAAGAGTTCTAAAGCCGGCATAATCCAAATAAATCTTTTCTGAAGGAATGCCTGCGGCCATTAAATCATCTTTAATAGTTGAAGGTTCGTCATACCCCTCTCTACCATTGTCACCACTTGCTAAAATGAATTCAATCTTGCCTGCCTCATAAAGTTCGATGGCAGCCTCATTTCGATAAAGATAAAAAAGGTTCAACTGACCATCAGCCATGTACTTTGAACTTCCCAATAAAAGCCCCACTCTATTTTCTGGGATTTCTTCGACTGAATCGTAAATTCGGGCTTCTGTAGCCCTACTAACCCACCAATCGGGAATAAAAATCAGCCCTAAAAGTGTGATCAGTCCTATGATGGCCAAAATTCTTAGTGCTTTTTTCAGCTTCATTTTATTTTTTTCATAGCAACTGAGCCACCACTCGTACAGGCGCTGCTTCGGCTTCAAACTTGGCTGGTAGCACTATAGCATGGAATTTTTTATGGTCCAAAAGGGCCTCCAAATTGTTCAAATTTTCAATGATTAAGATGTCATTTTTAAACCATAACTTATGAATTTCATAAGGGGGCTGATCTGGACTGGGCGTGTCAATTCCAACAATTTTGACACCAAGTTCCGCTATTTTGGTTGCAAACGAAGGTGTAATTTTTGGATAAATGAAATAATAATCTGGCTCGCTAAATTTCTTATAGTGCCCGGTCATCACAAAAATCATGTCGTTTTTTTGGATACCTATTCCCTCTAGAATTTCGGCATCAACGACCTCTTTTCCCCTTGCATCGACTAAATGAGTCTGGCCAAAAAAGTGATCGACAGGGTAGTCTGATATTTTTTTTCCACCTTTGAGCATGTGAAGCGGAGCATCAATATGAGTCCCCACATGCATACCGGTCTGAATGCGATGGTCATTACATTCTTCGTTTTCTAACTCAATCCGTTCTAATTTTGAGGGTTGATCACCGGGGTAGGTTGGCATGTTGGCGGTGAACAGGTGGGTGAGGTCAAGGTAGGTCATTATATTTTCTTATGGTCCAAAAACAGCTTTTCTAGAAAGCCATCACTACCCCTTCTCCAAAGGCAATGCCTGCTTGTCCTCAGGTGGGCAGTCTTCAACCTCGTCATCCAATAAAATGAGCGACAGTGAAGCCACAAAATCACCCCCCTTCAAACGCATCACATAAACCCCCTGCGTCGCCCGTCCAGACGTAGGAACTTGATCTAGAGGCAAACGAATCATTTGGCCCAGCTTGGAAATTAAAATCAAATCCCCCTTCATTTCGGTACTGATAACCCGAGCCCCCACAACTTTACCCGTTTTTTTATTGATGGTAGCCGTCTTAACCCCACTACCTCCTCGACCTTGAAAACGATAATTACTCACCAAAGTGGTTTTAGATAGACCATTTTCCATCACAACAAGCAATCGACTGGCCTCTTCATTACGAACAATTTCCATGCCCACCACTTGATCATCCCCCTTCAATCGAATCCCTCTCACCCCTGTACTAGCACGCCCCATGGACCGCACATCACTCTGCTTAAAGCGGATGCACTGACCATTGTGGGTGATAATGAGCACCTGATCCCCATCACAACTAGGTCGGACCCAATCCAAGAAGTCTCCATCTCGCAACTTAATAGCAATCAGGCCAGACTTTCGAACATTTGAGAAATCCTCAATTTTGGTCTTTTTGACCGTTCCATTGCGCGTGCACATAAATAGGAAGTCTCCTGTTCGCTTGGAAAGGTCGAGAATAGAGGTCACATTTTCGTCCTGATCGAGCTGGAGCAAATTGACAATCGCTTGGCCACGAGCGGTTCGACTGGACTGAGGCACCTCATAAGCGGGTAGTTTGAAGACCCGACCCCGGTCGGTGAAGTAGTACAAATCATCATGGGTTTTAACATGAAGGATTTGTGAAATTTCATCTTCGTCTTTGGTGGTCATGCCGATGACCCCTTTGCCACCCCGACCTTGGGTGCGGTAAACCGTTGGACTCATGCGCTTAATATAGCCCCCCCGGGTAAAGGCCACGATCATCTCCTCGTTGGGGATCAGGGCTTTGGCGTTGAATTGACCAATGGCATGCGGGACAACCTCAGTACGCCGTTCGTCTTGGTATTTTTCAAGAATTTCTTCACTCTCCTCTTTAATAATGGCGGAAACTCGATTTGGATCGGCCAGAATGGCTTCACACTCCTTGATGAAGTCTAGTTTTTCTTTAAGCTCATCTTCAATTTTCTTTCGTTCTAGACCGGCCAAGGTTTGTAAGCGCATTTCTAAAATGGCACGGGCTTGAATTTCAGAGAGCTTGAACTTGCCCATCAAATTTTCGCGAGCAATTTCTTTGGTATCAGACTTTTTGATGGTCTCAATAACGGCATCGATGTCGTCCAGAGCGATCTTGAGTCCTTCTAAAATATGCGCTCTAGCCTGAGCAACTTTTAGCTCATACTCCACGCGACGACGGACCACCACGCGGCGGTGTTTGATGAATTCTTGTAGGATGGTTTTTAGATCAACCAGTCGAGGCTGAATGCCATCGATCAAAGTGATCATATTGAAACCGAAAGAGGTTTGAAGATAGGTATATTTATAGAGTTGATTGAGGATTTTTTTAGGATAAGCATCTCGTTTGAGCTCCACCACCACACGCACCCCTTCTCGGTTAGATTCATCACGCAAATCAGAAATGCCTGTGATTTTTTTATCCCGAACCAAATTAGCCATGGCTTCAACCATACTAGCTTTATTAACCTGATACGGAATCTCAGTGATGACGATTTGAAAGCGACCGCTCTTCATCTCCTCAATGTCGGCACGGCCTCGCATCTTAATGCTGCCTCGTCCCGTAGCATAAGCATTCTTGATGGCTTCCACATCATAAATAATACCTCCAGTGGGGAAATCCGGACCTTTGATGAATTGCATCAAATCTTGAATCGTAGCCTCAGGATTTTCAATCAAATGCAAGACAGCTCCCATCACCTCTTTTATGTTGTGAGGCGGAATATTGGTGGCCATTCCAACAGCGATTCCCATGGAACCGGTGAGCAGTAGCGTGGGAATACGAGAGGGAAGGACTGAGGGTTCTTTGAGTCGGTCGTCATAATTGGGCCTAAAATCAACGGTGTCTTTTTCGATGTCAGCCAGCATTTCATCGGTGATTTTTTCCATTTTAGCCTCGGTGTAACGCATAGCCGCGGCGTTGTCACCATCCATGGAACCGAAGTTCCCTTGTCCGTTGACTAGTGGATAACGCATGGCAAAATCCTGAGCCATACGCACCATAGAATCATAAACGGCACTGTCTCCATGAGGATGATATTTACCCAAAACGTCACCGACCACGGTGGCTGATTTTCGGAATTTTGCACCACTACGTAGCCCCAACTCATGCATGGAATAGAGGATGCGGCGATGCACAGGCTTGAGGCCGTCGCGCACGTCGGGGAGCGCTCGAGAAACGATCACGCTCATGGCGTATTCTAAATAGGATTTCTCCATTTCGACCACGATATCGCGATTGGTGTCGTTGGCTGTTAAATCTAAAGGGTTGTTTATTTCGTTTTTCTCGTCCACAGATAGTTGCTGGTTAATGTTTGATTTATAGCCTTTAATTTTGAATGATAACTGTCATTAAAAGCCTCAAGCAGTCTAGCATAAGTCGCTTGCAGAAGAAAGGGAAATTCGCCTATTTTCAGCCTATTGTACACACCCCGGCCTAGTACCCACCCCATTACTGCCACTGATTTTAGGAGTTGTTGGGTTTTTATTTTTAGCGGAGTTAAAAAGAGATGGTTTTTCTAACAGCTTACAGCTAATAGCCAACAGACCACAAAAGGTTGTGAATTAGACCCACTTAATCGTCTCTTTTCCATGGGATTCAAGGTAGTCATTGGCTTGTGAAAAGTGCTTGCAGCCAAAAAAACCACGGTGGGCTGAAAGGGGTGAGGGATGGGGGGCTTTTAGGACTAAATGCTTGTTTTCATCGATCATCCAGGCTTTTTTTTGGGCATAAGCTCCCCAGAGCATGAACACTATCTTTTCTTTTTTTTCAGCAATGAGTCGAATCACTTCATCGGTGAAGGTTTCCCATCCTTTACCTTGGTGAGAACCGGCCTGGTGAGCCAAAACGGTGAGGGTCGCGTTGAGCAGAAAAACACCTTGTTTAGCCCAGTGCTCCAAATTGCCGTGGGTGGGAATTTGAACATTTAGATCAGTGTTGATTTCTTTGTAAACATTGACCAAAGAAGGGGGTGTTTGAACCCCTGTATTGACCGAAAAACAAAGCCCGTGAGCCTGCCCTTGTCCATGGTAGGGGTCTTGACCTAAAATCACCACTTTAACCTGATCGAAAGGGCAAAGATCGAAGGCTCGAAAGAGATTTTGAGGCGCAGGAAAAACTTGCTTACTCATGTATTCTTCACGCACAAAATCAGTCAAATCTTTAAAATAAGGCTTGTCAAATTCTTCTGCAAGCGCTGTTTTCCAGGAGGGTTCGATTTTGACATCCATCTTCTTATTATTTATTGTTTGTTGCCTACTATTTTTATTCAAGGCTCCTGTTTTGACAGAAATTCACCCCCTTGGAGGAGCTAGAGGGGGCCTAAATAGGGTTTGGAATTTGTGATTTTGAATTTAGTTTGGAATTTGTAACTTGGAACTTGGGATTTCTCATCAATATTCGCTGCTCGCTCTAAGCAGCTGCCTCTACAAAGGTGTTGGCAATGCCCAGCCCAATGTAATAGGTCAAAACAATCACTAAAATGGCCATGAACCAGTGCTCAGCGATCATTCTAATTTTGGATTCCTCGCGCCATTGAGCGATGAGAATGCTGATGGCAGCCAATAAGAAAAGTCCCCAAATAATACTCATTACGATAGCGGTGTGGAGACTGAAAATCATCACTGGCATAACGAAAGTGGAGGCGAAGATCAGCTTGGCTACAAATGTGGCTGCTGTGGATTCCCAAACGGCGGTTCGATCGGCTACTTTTCCAGATTTTTCGGATAAATGGATGCCAAAGGCATCAGAGAGGGCATCTGCCACGGCAATGGTCAAAATGGCTCCCAAAACAGCGGTTTTATTGCCTGTGCTGGAGTACAGCCCCACCATCATGCCCAGTGTGGTGATGATGCCGGAGGCAATTCCGAAGCTCAGCCCTTTGGCATAGGAGAGTTTTAACTGCATTGAATTGGGTTAAAATTAACTCAAGCTACTCCACAATCACCCCCACTGCTTCATAAAAACAAGCGTCCAAACAAACCGTCAAATAAGCGGCGTGATTCCCTGGCTCACTGGCCGTGGCGGTGAAAGTATAAACACGCTCTGAATTGCCTGCTACAGTCTCATAATATTGATATGAAATACCATCTACATAATCATACTGACTGGTTTCAACGGGATTGACAGAGGCAATTTCCACTCCTTTTTCCATGAATCGACTTCCAATATCGATTGTATCAAGATAAGCCTCTTTATCACCAGGATTATCAATGACCACTTCAAATTCAAAGACCTCTCCTACTTTAACAATATCAGTGGGAGCAAGGACATCGACAGTAACCGTCTCATAAACATATTCATAATTGTCATAATAACCGTAGTTGTTTGGAAAAGGATTTTCAGGCAACTGACCGTCAACATAAATGTCGGCACTCAATTCGGTGAAATAATAATCACTACTAAAGTCACCTTCACCATTGCCAATCAAAATGTCGAAACCATCATAATAAGAGCCTCCTTCGATGGCTT
>JAUHXI010000172.1 GCA_030426875.1 bacterium | reverse complement strand
TTTATTTGACCGACGTGGACAAGTATTTGAGGCAGCAAAACTTGCCAGTTGCCGAGCAGTTGCTGGCAAAGTGGGAATCGCAATGGTCTTCGGATTTGATCGTTCAAAATTTGAGTGAATACCGTCGACAGTCTCACATTTTAAGCAATACCTTGATCAGCAATATAGAACTGGCCTCCCTCCCACTTTTAGACACCTTTGACCGCACGGGGGAAAATCTAATGCAATTTTCTGATGACCTAGAAGAAACCCGTTTTGAAGTGGCCGATGAACGGTTAAAAATAGCCTCATCACTTGTTCTAAGCTACCGTTACACTTTGGCCAAGCAATACCTACGCAACAGTTATTTGGCCCTAAACATACAATCTGAAGATCGAAATTTAGCCAGCATTGATCTCTTCATCCAAAAAGGGACTTTACTTGCTCAGCGCATTGATTATGCCATGACGGTTTTGGGAGGTGCGCCTGGGGTGGTTGACGAAGATGACTTTGCCGCTTATGTGCAAGATCAAATCCGTGACAACCTCTTGACCGAAGATTTGGCTGCCTTTTTTGACGTTCAGTCATCTGATTCGAGCGAGGTTGTGACTCAGGTTAATGTTTTTTCTGAATCAGATGTCACGAGCGACTTTGCTGCAGCTGGATTGAGGGTCGACCCTTTAAACATCAGCCCGTTAAAAACGTCTTCCTTTGAATTTGAGGTCATACAAGTCGTTCTGGACAACGCCACACCTCAGAAAAGTGGCTTGATCACTCGTTTGGTTTATGATGCCTCCACAGGCACTGCGCAAGACATTGAGTTGGGGGGCCAACAATACGACACAACGCTTTTGCTGGCGGATTTGAACCTATTACTGAGCAATGCAAGTCAGCTGAATTCAGGCCAAAATTCCCAAGTCACGGCTTCGATCGATTCACTGTTGAGCGCTGGTGACAACCTGAATGCCTTAGAAAATCAGGCGCTTTCTTATGATTTAGCCATTCGACTGGCTACCAATCAACTCAGCGAAGTGGGGGTGCAGGTGGTGGATGTGACCACCAATGTTGAAATTTTAAACGTTGAAGATTTGAATGAGTTTCACATCAAGCGGGCGTTGGTTGAAAATCCCTCAGATCAAGAGGTGATCCCAATCAGTTTCAATTATTCGTCTCAAACCTTGATGGCAACTCAAATCAAAGATGAGGAGGGGAATTTACTCCTTGCTCAAGTCCCTGCAGAACAGTTAGAGGCTCAGGCCATTCAGGCGGTTTTAAATCAACGTGAGGCCAGGGAGGCCATAAAAGATTTCATCCTTTTGACGGAGCGAAATGACCTCCAAATCTTGCCCGATGATGTGACTTATGACCTTAATAACAAGCGAGTGAACTTCGCAAGCCTGAGCCTTGAACAGGTCGACGTGCAAGTCTCCGGGGCCTATGATCTAGAACTGGAGCAGTTTACTGTGGTGACCCACTCCCTTTTAGCGTCCCAAAACATTGAACTAAAAGACTATTTTGAAAATCTGGTGGATCGTTTGGTCATTCAAACATTGCTCACTGAGGGCATTCAAATCAGTGCTGAGCAGGTTCAAACAAGCTACCCGTTTCGCGTCATCCGTGTGAATGAGGCTTTGATTGATTCTTCCACCTTCAATTTTGACCTGAATCTAGACGATGAGACAGTGTCTAACATCAAGCATCTGGATACAAACATGAGCCTGGAGGACATGACCTTACCTCAATTGGTGAGTCAGGCTATTATTTTGCGTCAACAAAATGGAGCGGAGGAGGGGAACCCGCTGCTGCAGTTTTTGTAGGATTATCCTTTCAAGTTTAAAAAGTAGGGGGATAAAATTTTACCTTTTTTAAAAAAGCAAAATTAGCTGAGTCCTTAAAGCATAGCTCACCCCACACCTCCCCAAACCGAATAAGGATTGCCATCTTTTTTGACATACGCTAAACTCTTAGAGGTATTTAAAACAAAACCCATTAATGTCAGACAACAAACAATACTCAGCCGATAATATTCAGGTTCTAGAAGGGCTTGAACCCGTTCGTAAGCGACCAGGGATGTACATCGGAACCACCGACGTGCGAGGACTCCATCATCTCGTGTGGGAAATCGTCGACAACTCCATTGATGAAGCCATGGCCGGCCATTGTGATCACATCATAATCGCTATCAACGAAGATGGAAGCCTAACCGTTTCGGACAATGGACGTGGAATTCCCGTTGGGAAACATAAAAAGACAGGACTGTCAGCCCTAGAAACCGTTTTAACCGTACTTCATGCAGGTGGGAAATTTGGAGGGGAAGCCTCTGGCTATAAAGTTTCTGGAGGGCTGCATGGGGTGGGAGTTTCTGTGGTGAACGCACTCTCCACCAAAATTCTAGCCGAAATCCGCAGAGATGGAAAAATTCATCATCAAGAATACAAAATGGGAGTCGCTCAAGGTGATGTGAAGGTAGTGGGTGAAACAAAATCCACCGGAACCTCCATCACGTTTTGGCCAGACGCCAGCATTTTTGAGACCATCGTCTTTGATGCTCAAACCATCATCACGCGCATCCGCCAGCAAGCCTACCTGACCAAAGGGGTAACCATTTCATTTGAAGATAGGCGACCAGGGCTCCATAAAAATATCGTCCCTGAAGGTGCAACTTACAAATATAGCTTTTATTTTGAAGGCGGTGTGGAGTCTTACGTGGCTCATCTCAATCAAAAAAAGGAACCCGTTGCCTCCATTATATACATTGAGCGAGAGGTGCCTGAAGCAAAGATTGAAATCGCACTCCAGTACACTGGTAGTTACAACGAAAACATCATCACCTTTGCCAACAACATTCACACGGTCGAAGGTGGAATGCATTTGACCGGTTTTGGCTCAGCCTTAACCCGCTCCATCAATGCCTACGCACGCAGTAAGGGGTTTTTGAAAGAAAAGGATGTCAACATGACCAAGGATGACGTTCGAGAGGGGCTCACTGCTGTCATTTCAGTCAAGCTCACGGACCCACAATTTGAAGGACAAACCAAATCTAAGCTAGGAAATCCTGAAATACGAACGGCAGTTGAATCCGCCTTCA
>JAUHXI010000171.1 GCA_030426875.1 bacterium | reverse complement strand
TGAACACATCGGGCCCTTCGCCTTCGGCAATTTCGTTGATGATCAAATCCTCATATTCCTCGATGTTCACAAACTTTTTTACATTGACGCGCACCCCTTCCATTTGGCTTTCAAAGGTTTGAATCTGCTGATCAAAGGCGTCGGTGTTGTCAAAAAGCACCCACAGATTGATTTCGGGGGCACCTCCACCTCCCACGGTGTCTTCAAATGGACAATCAACTCGGTAGCCCTCAGTTGTCGGAATATTGTCTTTAGGATCGGGGCATTTTTCATCAAAGCTAAAAACAACCAAGATGATCATAAACATCACAAATGCACCGGCGCCAATGAGTAGTTTTTTGTTCATTTTTATTTTTATTCGAATGTGAGGATCGAAGACTGTTCATTTTACAGCCTTATTTTAGAAGAATATGCTGCAGAATGCAAATCCGCACACACCCCGATTTAGATTCACTACAGTGAATCTAAATCTACCCCTCTATTAGAGGGTAATTGTGGCCGTTTTTGAAAGGGATTCCAAGATTTACCTATTCCGTAAGGGCGGGATTCATTGGGCCTGGGGTGGAAGATGAATTTCGTAGGCGACAGGCATGCCTGTCGCCTACGAAATTCAAAAAACTGATCCTTAACATTACCCACTCACCACTCATAAAAATTTGCTTGCAAAAAACATTAAATTATTTTAAAATTCGTACGAAATTTAACATTTTTAAAATGAGCGAAGCCATAGATTTAGGCGATAGAGTTGAAATAGGTGATCCAGATACTAGTGTTTTAGTTGAAGTGCCTGAAGGTGTGGAGCCTGCAGCGACTCAAAAGGCGGGTAATGTGGTGGATAAAATTGTTCAATATTTTAAGGAGTCTGGACCTCCCTCTAGTGCTGAATTATTAAAACCCATTTTAGAGAGAGTTGGTGTTAGTGTTAGTGCTGTATTGGAGAACACACCTTTTCCAGATGATAATAGCAGTGTTCCAGAAAGCATAAGAATAGGATGTGATTCAGAAGAAATGCGTGAAAGAGTGGATGAAACTTTATGTGCGTTAGATTCAACTGCGGATCTCATTTCATTTTCACGAAAAAGTAGGTCTGGCACTAAGGAGGAAGAAATTAGGAGTGCGCAGGATGTCTTTAAGGAATTTAGGCCAAAAAAGAAGAGATAGACAAAGAAGTTCTAATCCCAGCCCCCCTACCTGAACAATGCATTCAAGATCAAGCAGATGGCATTGAACCAGTGGAATCAGCTGAAACCGCCGCATAATTCCCAACTAAGCATTTTGCCCCCTCCTCACCCCGCTCCAAAACGCCTTTCTCGACTTGAGTTGAAAATAAAAATCCCGGCTCAACACCTTCCCCACAAACAAAAGTACCGGATAAAATAGCGGAAAAATCGCCACTTTAACCAGCCACGCCTTCGGCCCCCTCGGAATCGCCCCCGACTCAGGGTGTTTTCGCTGATAATGAACCACCGACTGGCCAATGCTCTCCATCTTTTTTGGCAAATCATCCTCCGTCAACACATGGTGATGGTGAGCCACCGCCTTGGGTTCATAAAATAGCTCCATCCCCTGATCCTTCCACAAGCGGTAGCCCAACTCAATGTCCTCACTCCCATACACTTTAAAACGTTCATCAAACTGCTCCCGCTCAAAAAAAGACCGCTTCATCGAAAGATTAGACGTGTAAAAATATTTATAAGGATGAGCCATATTCAAGCGCCCTGGGGTCAAGGCATGATAGCGAAACTGCCACCCCGAGCGATCCAAAAACGCCATGTATTCAGTGATTTTCAACGTCGGATCCCAGGTCGAAAATCCCAACACAACAGCCTCCTCACCCCCATTTTTTTCATGCGCCTGCACATGCGTCTTCAGCATCCCCGGCTCCGGAAAAATATCATCCCCAATAAAAAGAATCAGCTCCCCTGTCGCCTCCCGCACCCCCCGGTTTCGCGCCGCCGCCTGCAAGGCATTCTTCTGCTTGATGTAAATTACCTTCATTTCTCCCTCCCCCACAAAGCCCTTCACCACCTCCCCCGTGTCATCCGTTGACCCATCATCAACCACAATCACCTCAAAATCCACCCCCTTTTGGGCAGACAGACGCTCCAAACAAGTCTTTAAAATGAGTGCCCGGTTGTAAGTGGGGATGACGACGGATAGTTTCATTGGTGGTTTTAGGGGTAAATGGTTAAGATTTAAATTTTATTGTAGGGATCCCTCTTTCGCAAGGGGGGTAATATCCATTCAATTCAATTTTTAGATACCCCTCTTGAGAAAGAGGGGCTAGGGGAGATTTTCGTTTGGAATTATTTCGGAAACCGCAGTTGGAGCACTTTTGCAAAGTGGTCCAACTGGTTTGTGGTATTAGACAGGAGAATTCAATTCATCCTCCCCTTCTTCTTCCCCATGTAACGAAGCCAAAAGCTCCTCTGCACTATTATATACCGTTCCCCCATCGGAGGCCCGTTTTATTTCTTTTGAAGGATTTTGAGGGTCTTCAACACTATTTTTTACCTCATTCGTCTCAACCTCTTTTTCAACAAGGGCTGGTGTTGTTTCGACCTCATTATTTTTTACCCCCTCTTCCATCATATTTTCCAGGGCCACCGCCATCTCTTCGGCCACCGTACGACCACTAAAGGTCACCTCATTTAAATCCAGTTTCATGCCTTGATTCAAATAAAGTTTAATGAGGGCCGACAGGGTGATCCCTTTGCTGTCTGCGATGATTTCTAGGCGTTTTTTGAGTTCATCATCCGCACGAAAGGCTATTGTTGCCATTTTTAGTTTTTATTGTTTATTATTTTTGTTATACATATTATAACAAATTAATACTAAATAATACAATGTATAATAATTAGGAAATTGAGGTGAAAAATGAAGAAAAACGCCAAAAATAGTTCGGAAAGCTTTGCAAAAGCATTCCAGGGGAGTAAAAATTTCAAAAAATCATCCAAAAAAAAGCTATCGAAACCGAAGATGCTTTGGTAATTGAAGAGCCTTTAGAAATCCGAATTGGCTATGGAGCTATCGAAAACCGATTACAAAAAAGCATTTCCGTAACGATGCGAACCCCTGGCA
>JAUHXI010000170.1 GCA_030426875.1 bacterium | reverse complement strand
TTAAAGTGATTGATTTCATTATTTTAGGCTTTGCCAATAACGTGTAGAAGCTCTTTTATTAATTCTTGTTGCCGTTTTGAATTGGCTGACTTCATGCCCGTCTTGAAACATGCGTTCAGGTGGTTTTCTAAAATCATCTTATTAGCCCCTTTCATCAGGCCTACAACAGCTAAACTTTGTTGGAGTAGGTCAATGCAATACTTGTCTTCTTCAGTCATTGAAATGACTTTCTTGAGCATTCCTTGGGCTCTTTTAAGCTGTGTGATGGTCTTCTTTTTAAATTCTTGCTTCATAAATTAGTTTAATATCCTATCCTGGGGGGTAGGTTATAGGACTTGGAATGTTTTGTCAAATTCTGTTAAGAGTATATCCGTAAAATCAAAGTATCTTAAAAAATAAGCCGACTTTTTTGAATACGTTTATTAACTCCTAAATACCTCAGCAATCACATCCACACCCTGCTGAGTCAACTTACCAGTCCGAGCGATGTACCTTTTGGTGGTGGAGGCTCTAGTGTGACCTAAATAATCTTGGATCTTATCAAGACCGACTCCCTTTTCGTTGAGATAAGTTGCGGCAAAACGCCGGAAGCAATAGGCAGTGATCCTGAAGCCCAGCTCTTTGGATAGCCGCCTAAATAGATTTCTCATCCCTTTTTGAGTCCAGCCCTTTTTGTTAGATTGAGAAATAAACAAAGAATCGTCATCATCTCTATTTTTGAGCGTCTTTCTAAATTGCATGTAGGCAATGTAAGAATCCCTTGCCCATGAAGGCATGTTGTAATAGCGAATGCGCCCCTTTTGTTTTTTTCCACGAATAACCACCTGAAAGCTGTTCTTATTCGGTCTAATGTCTTCAACTCTCATCGACAGTAATTCACTAGGTCGAGCCCCGGTGAGCCTTAGAATGTCGATGAAAAACACATTCCTCAAACGCTCAAGTGTCCTTTGTCTTCGCGTGTGGAGCTGGGCAATGATAATTTTGATCTGTGCTTCTGAAAGAACAGGCTGCTCATTGAGCTCATCGGCACAACGGGGAATTTTTTTGAGTTTATTCTCCTCAATGTACTCCTGTTGCTCTAGCCAAATGAAGTAGGTTTTTAAGTTCTTCAAATAGCTGTTGAACGTTGAGCCCTTCCATCCATATTTTTCTTTAGCCTCATAGAGTTTGTCCTCTAAAACCAAATGATCATTGCAGGCCTCAATCGTTTTTATGTCTAAATGCCGTATTGCAAAATTGAGGGCGTCTTTGGTATTTCGAATCGTCAATTGACTCCGGCCTCTACGGCTGTATTTCTTGACGAAGGTATCCCAATAGGTAAAAATGGGAGTTTGCTTTTTTGGGGGTGCGTTTTTGATCATACCCCGAGAATACTAAAGTTCCAACCTGTGAGAGACGGGAGGCTTTTTTGTTTTATTTAAGCTAAAAAACGAATGTGACTACTTGAAGAAACGGCTGGGAAAATTGAGACAAATTGCCGAATCCTCCTTGCTAATCAGATTGAAGCCGAAACGCTTGTTTGTTTTTTTGTTGATTCCATCGTAAGCGTTTTTGATGACCTTCTTCCACCCCTTATCCCATCTGTCTTGCTCGCTAATACTCGCTCCTTTAATGTATGCATAGGCATCAGCATAGTTAATTCTTTCACCGATACCTTTTCTAAATAAACACGAACAAAGATCAGCTTCATTACTCGTGGAATCTAACTCTTGCACAAAATCGTAGTAATGCAGTTTTGCTGACTCAGGATCATAGCTTATTACAGCTTTGATTAGAGGGTAGATGTCAAAATAATAGTCTGATAGAACATCCAATTTAGATTCGAGAAGTAGTTCAATCGATAAGTAATTTTTATTGTACTCACGATCAATGTCCTCCTTTTTTAGAGCAGATCTGAATCGATAAATGTGCACCTCATCGATGAATACAGCTCTCAATACTTTAACGCATTTTTTAATCCATGCCCTCAGCTTAGCTTCAAAAAACTCCATATTCTCAATGGTGCAAACCTCATGAACACTTTGAGTTGGAGGTTTTTCTCCATTTAACTCCTGATAGTCTTCAACACTTAAAATGATCGGTGCTCTAAAATCATCCCAGTCCTCACCTCTAATCCAATCCATGATTTCAACGCCTTCTTTGAGTAGACTGTTGATTTTAAATAACGCCTCTCTGACGGACATTTTTAGATGCATGATTTTTGTTTTTAGATTTTTCCTAATTAGGAGCCGACAAAAAAGAAGGCGATTATCCTAGCTTATTCTCACGATAATCATATCTTTAACTATTTTTACCGACATTTAAATCTTAGTTTTAACACCCTTAAAAAGCAAGCTCAGGTTAAAAGGATTGTGAATTCTGTAATTTCATTTGAAGCTCTTGAATGAGTAGATGCATTTTAGTGAGCTTGTTTTCATCACGCTTTACCTTCGCTGTCTTAAACCGTTCTTGAGCCATGCCAGCTTTTATGGGATCAAATTTAAGTTTTGAGTAATTCCAACCTTGCAGTTCTGCATAATTCATTAGCATTTTGTTTAAAATTAGAATGGCTTTTGACTTTTCAAAAGGAGCCCAACTTTTATCATTATCTTTCTTTTTTATGTGTAGCGACATCCTCTCTAGCGATTTTTCCATTCGAGCTAGATGTGCTTCTCGCATGGCCTGCCAATAATCTAAATCGCCTTCGGACATCATCAGATTTTCATTATAACATTGCCAATCCCTCTCGATCGTCCTTTCAGAAACCCTGCCCCATCCTTTTGATTCGGCCATGGCATTGATCTTATTTTGAATGGCTTTTGTTTTTAAGCCCGATTGCTTCATTAGACCAACGAATTCTCTTCGCTCCCATACTAAGTTTGAGGGAATGGGTTTTCTGCCTCGGTTTTGGGATTGGGGTGAGGGGGGCATAATTTATATAGTATTAAGTACTAAGATTAAACAACTAAACTATTTAGACTAATTTTGACAAAGGTCAGTATTTGCTTTAGTCTTCTCACTCATAATAACTACATAATATCATTATAACATGAAAGCACCTGAAAGGAGTTTCTCCTCTAGGCTAGGAATTAGAACCCTGGCCTTAGCATCT
>JAUHXI010000169.1 GCA_030426875.1 bacterium | reverse complement strand
TCGATCCACCCGAAAGCCTTGCATGGTGAAATAGCGGGGGATGACGTCTTTGATGGTTCCGGCGAGTAAATGGCCGTAGTGGGGGAGTCCGGTGGCGAAGGGGGGGCCGTCGTAAAAGACATAGTCTTTCTCATTTTTTTCGATGGATTTCTGGAAGGTTTTATTCTCCTCCCAAATTTTGAGAATGGCTTCTTCTAGTTTTGGGAAGTTTTGCTTGGGGTCGACGGGTTTGAACACAATTTTTTAGTTAGGAGTTAATGGTTTTTAGCGAAGTGGTGAAGAATTGATTCCCCTCTAGTAGAGGGGTGCCTGTTAAGGCGGGGTGTTGGCCCCCTCTAACTCCCCCGAAAGGGGAGGATGAATGCTGGAGTACCCTTGTAGGGTGGTCCAGGTTTTTTGGTGATAATATTTCATGCCCAGTTAGAGACGCGATGAATCGGCGTCTTTACAGAGGGGTCTAGGTGCAAGATTTTGTGTCTTTAGGGCGTTTTGGATGTGTGGGCGATGCATTCGATTTCTACCAAAACCTCTTTTGGCAATCGGCTTACTTCCACGGTGGCGCGGGCGGGTGGGTTTTCGGGAAAATAGCTTCCATACACGTCATTGATACTTTCAAAATCATTCATGTTCCTGACAAAGATGGTGCATTTTAAAACATTTTCAAATCCAGATTCTGCTGCTGTCAAAACCTCTTTCATGTTTTGCATGACCTGTTCACATTGTTCGGCTGCGGTTTTGCCGACGACTTTCATTGAGTCAGGATCCAGAGGGATTTGGCCTGAGCAGTACACGATTCCATTGTGAATGGTGGCTTGATTGTAGGGGCCGATGGCGGCTGGCGCATTTTTGGTTTGAATGATTTTTTTCATGGAACAAAACACTCAAAATAATAAAATTGAGTGCCTCGGGTCCCGATTTTTCGAGACGTTACCACCTAGGCGTTTTACTTGATTTGAGTTGATGACGGAGCCGACTCCGAATGGTTCTACTGGTCCTTTTTTTGGATGTTCTTCCATTGGCGTTGCTCATTGATGGTGAGCTCGAGTGCCTTTATTCTATTGTATTGAATAGGGGCTTTTCAGTCAATTTATTTGCAAAAAAATAAAATTTATGTTATAATAGAGTATTGAGCATTAATAAAAATAAAATAATGAAACATTTATACCGACAATTCAAGTTCTCGACTTGTATACAAGAAAGGCCCTGAAACTAGCTCCGAAGCTGTCTCTGGTAAGCTGGACGACTTGGGCTCAGAAATGTCTGACAGTCCAGATGTTAAAGGTCTTGCTATCGTTGATAAATTTTTGAATCAATCAGTGGGGGATGGAATAAAGGGTAAAGTGGCTAAAATAAGAGATGGGATAAGTGAAAGGCGGCGCAGTCGTAATGAGGGCAAATCTCTTGATGATCTTTTGAAAAAAGATGCCAGGGGGTCTGCTCGAGAGTATCGTAAGGGAATCCGTAGAGAAAAATTAGCTGATTTCGTAGGACGGGGTACGAAAGTTATTGATAGATTGCGTCAAACAACGCCTCAAGAAAGGCGTGCAGACAGAGTGGCTCGTAGAGAGGTTAAAAATAATCCTGAAGCCATTTCTAAAATCACTGAACTTGAGCAAGCTCTGGGAGTTTCACTTCGTAAATATGAAAAACAATTCAATGACCCAAAAGACCTTGCTGGTATGGGTAGAGAAGTGCTCACTCGGGATCATTCTGGGGCGCTAGATTTTCTTGGTCAGTATGGGTATCAAGGAAAAGTGGGGCCCGTTGAAGCGATGGGTCAGGATTTTTATATTTCGTTTGATGAAGCCGGCAATCCTGAGTTCAAGTTCAGCTGAAGTTGAGTGAATCATTTCAATCAAAGTCGTGAGTTGGCTGGTTGATTGTTCACTTCTTCTTCAAAAACTCCGTCCTCAAAACAATCGTTGTCTTCCCAAATCGACACTCCACTTCTTCTGGGCTATCGGTCAGTCGGATATTCTTTGCCACCGTGCCTCTTTTATATGTATTGCTGGTGCCCCGAACCGTCAAGTCTTTGATCAAATGAACATCATCGCCATTTTCTAAAACCGTGCCATTTGAATCCGTGGTCACCACCCCACCACCGTGCTTTCCGTCTTGGCAGTAACACTCCATTAAAAGTTCATATTGCTTGTCGCAATTTTCAGAGGTGCAGACGCCTTCTTCATCAAAATTGTTGTGGCAGGAGCCGGTGCAGATATAGTGGGGCATTTTTTGTTATTAGTGGGTAAATATTAGGGTTGCTTAGTTTTTTAAAAATTTCAAAATGCTTTCCCAGTCAATTTGTTCCACTGGTGCATTGTGATTACCTCCTGGAATGATATTTGAATTCACCGTGTGACCTTTTTCAGTCAAAATCAATTCGAATTTTTCAACTGCATCGGGTGGAAAAACACCATCCAGTTCACCGGCTTCGATCCATACGTTTAGAGGGGTTGCGTTGAATTCCATGGTTTGAAAAGTGGAGCTTAAAGCTGGAACTACAAATACAGCACCTTTGATTTTAATGGTGTCGTTCTCTAAATTTTCGAGTGCATAAAAGATGGTTTTTCCTCCGGCTGAGGCACCAGCGATATAAATCGGTAACTCTGTTCCGTATTCATGTTGTAGGTGTGTCATAAAGTCAACCAATTCTTTTCCGCCAACTTCTCCAAAGCTGCTGGTCTCTGGGGTGGCATAGACAAAGTTAGCCGCTTGTAATGCTGCTTTCAAATTCCCAAAATTCCCTGCGTAATTGTCATCACTCATGCCTTGTTCGTAGTCACCCCCTGCGCCGTGCATGTAGATGAAAATGCCTGCTGGCTTCACATTGTCTTCTGGTTCAATATAAAAGTAGGGGAGTTGGATTTGACTGGAGGCGGCTAGGTAGGTGGATTCTAGAATTGTTTTTGAAGACTGTGTGTCGCTTGAGATGATCTCTGGTTCGGTTGCTTGTGGGTACGGACTGATATTTCTTAACTTATAAATAAGGTAGGCCACTTCTTTGCGGCTCATGTCCTCAGCGGGGAAGAAATTCCGTGGTTTTTTATTTGCGTCAAGTCCACCCAAAATTTGAGTGTAATAGCTGGGGTCAAAGTCTGGTGCGTCCGCGGGT
>JAUHXI010000011.1 GCA_030426875.1 bacterium | reverse complement strand
CTTCTAAGAATATCAGACAAGTAGATTTTCATTGCTTCAAGGGTATCCTTTTGAGCTTCTGGGGGAGCACTAGCTTCGATGGTACTCATCCCGTCCACGTCACTACTGAGCCGTTCAGCATAGGCTTGAGCCTCCTCTCTGAATTCGGAGATCCCTCGGGTCGCATGTTCAATGGGGCCCTCACTGCCTTCCCTAAGATGTGGTTTATCTTGTGGTGGCATTAAGCGGCTTTGGGTTTTAGTTTGTGTAATTTTTGTTTGACGTTCAACGCTCTAAGGTCTTCGTTCAAAATGGCCTTTTCAGCTTCAATCAGTTCTTTAACGCTCAAATAACTCCCCATGACGATCCATTTTTTTCGCTCGTCTTCATTAAAAAAACGGGCGCGTTCAACCGCCTTAAAATAGCGATCTTCAGCCACAAAACGGCCATTTCCGAACAGTGCACCGATGGATGAGCCAGACAATGAGGTCAAAATGCTGATAAAGATTACAATATAATCTTTATATTTTAGCATAAATAAGGGAAAAAGGCCAGATTAAATCAATTTTTAATTTTAAGTTTTAAATTTTAAAAAATGAGTAAAAAAAATCATCGGACCGAATAGATTCTTAACTCAAATAAAATCTAAATACAGATGCCATTCCAAGCCTCCTAAAATACCTACTAATTCTAGGTAAAACTTAGGGGAGAAACGAGCGGACAAGAAGATGAATAAAGGAATTAAGGTTGATTCCGCGTCGTATTCTCCCCAGCCGTTTTTGCTTCGTTTTTGCGGTCAAAAATGAAGAAAAGAAAAAAGAAGCAAAAAAGAGGTGAAATGAAAGGGAAAGGCTTTCAAGTTGGAAGTAAGGAGAAGCTGAGCTAGGGTGAAGAAAGTTTCAAGTGGGAAATCTGCTGGCTGAATACCCCTTACCCTCTTAAAATTTTGTCCGAATTACTATTTCTCATCAATCAAAGCCAACCCCACCCACAAATAAACCATCATCAGCGCAAAGAGTAAGGAATTCACAAAAAAAGAGTGGATCATCATGCCCGCAAAACCGGACAGAAGGCCTAAAATAAGGTAGGCATTGAAGTCATTCTTCTTCCAAGAGCGCTTGATCGCAATCACCGCCGCCACAAAAACAATGGCCAAGTAACTGATCAAGCCAACAAGACCCGCTTGAGCCCAAATCGTCAACAAGCTACTGTCCGAACCTGTAGAAGAATGAACCTCAAGCCCAATCCCCATTCCCTGCTCATTCACCGCCTGAGCATAACGACCATAACCCACCCCCATAATAGGATTCTCCTTGATCAACTCTAAGGCGATCATCCAAGAATCCACCCGAAACTGAGACGTCGCATCCATCGGTTTTTGCTCATTCAAACCCACTAAATTTTTAGCACTATCCACGGCCCCAAGTGTTCGCTCTTGAACCCGCTCCGAAAAACTGAAACCCAGCACCATCAGCATGACAAAAGCCACCAGCAATTTGCGCGATTTGATCAGGGTAAAAGTGCCCATTCCCAGAATCAAAGCCAAGTAAGCACTACGAGAAAAGGTTAGATAGATGGCCACCAAAACAATGAAAGCAATTGCACCTAAAACGAGGGATTTTTTAGTTTTTTGACGATGGAAATAGTACAACGAAACCCCGAGTATGACAGGGAGCATGAAGGCCAAAAACCCACCCACAAAATTGGGGTCAAACCAGGTGGAAAGGAGTCGGCCAATGTGTGGGTCCCATCCTTCTAAATAAAGCTCTAAATCGAAAAAACTGGGGAAGTATTTGAGCTGGAAAAAACCCAATATACTCACTAAGAGGGCACTAGAAATCATGGTGCCCACCAGTAAATTTCGAAAGCGATTGCCTTCATCACGCTGGAGCAAATCAAAGCCGATCAAAGATAAAAAGGCGTACAGACCTAAACGTCCTAAATTAGCAAAGCCACTGAGCAACTGACCAGTGTCGAAACGAAGGAAATTAAGGACGTAAACAGTTAGCATGGTAAAAAGAAACACAACAATGGACATGCCGATTTTTCCGATGCGGAGTGTCCGGTCATTTTGGACTTTGTCCATGCCCCACACCACCAGTAATACAGGAATCAGCAGGTCTGAAGGCAAAAGGTCAATGCCTGCGACCGAAAAGCGCTTGAGTTCACCCAAAACAGTAGCCACAATGACAAGGGTAAAGAGTGCGTGAACGGACTTTTGAAGAAATTTTTTTTGGGACATGCTTGGATTATAGCAAGCCAGATTCTGTGCTTCAACCGTTATGATAAACTGGAGGCTGTGTAATTCATTCACTGCAACCTGCTCGTCTTCAACCCTTTCTCAAACCTATTCTAAAATCTCCCCAGCCTCTTTCTCAAGAGGTTACTATAGTTCAGTTAAAATCTAAATCTTGAATAAATAATAAATGAAGTGAGTGATTCTCATTCATTAGCCCTTAACCCTATGAATTTAGAGCAACAAAAATGCCAGCAAGAGCTGGAGAAAAACACACTCATTCCACGAAAATACTACGGCCAAGTGTTCACCACGGATGATCTATTGATCAAAAAATTTGTTCAATATGTGAAGGAGGTACACCGACCGGGCACTAAAATTGTAGAAATTGGGGGTGGATTGGGCTATATCACAGATAAATTAGCGGAGGAATTTGAAGATTTGGAGGTCGTGGAATTGGATGAGGAATTATTTGAAGTATTGAATAAGAAATTTGTTCATAAAAAAAATATAAAGGTGATTCGAGGTGATATTTTAGAGCAACCCATCCCAGAGCAAGATTATTTGCTGGTGGGCAATATCCCCTTTCATCTTTCGGGAAAATTGTACCGAAAATTCATGTCAGATGTGGACCGCAAACCCTATGGCATGGTTTTTATCACAGACAAGCAGTATGCTAAAACCTTAGCAGGCCAACCGCCGCGTTGCTACCGAGTGAGTTTGCAGGCTCAGGGCTACGGAAACATCGAGGTTCTGGACGATGTGCCTCCGAGCTCTGTTTACCCAGAACCCAAGGTGATGTGTTGTATCATGCGGATCATGCAAAACGATACGGAGTTACCAGAGAATTTTTGGGAGGTCGTGAATAGCCACTGGGAGAATTTTCCGACGAAGGAGGTGGAAAGTCCAAAGACAGTGGGGCTGGAGGGGTGGTTGGAGTTGTGTGGAAGGAGTTAAAAATCATCATCCCAATCCAATGAAATAGCCAAGGCCTCATTCACCAAAGCATGATATTTTTTTTCAAGATGCCCGATTCTTTCAATGGCCCAATTTCTATCCACTGTCATTAGTTGACTGCCCAAAAAACGGGAATTAGATTTAAGACCATTGCACTTTGAAGGTTCGATCAAAAACTCACTTGGAAAAATATCCTTCATCACACTCGTTAAGGGGACAAAAATCAAGGTCGACGATTTTTTGTTAAAAAGATTACTCTGAATCAAAACTACAGGTCGTACACCTGACTGAGAATGGCCTTTTTTAGGATTAAAGTCCACCAAAACCACATCATACTTATTTAGCTTCATATTCATTTCTTAATAAAATATCCATTTGGGCACTGGCAAATTCATTGGTTATTTCACGGTATTCATCCTGGCGATCGGCAAGCCCCTCTTCGACCTCTCTTTTTAACTTAGCCTTCTTATACATCTTCAAAGCTGCCTCTAAAACATCATTCCGATCAGTTTTTTCTTTCTTAGCTTGGGATTTAAGGAATTCAATGGCCCATGTATTTAAGGTGGTGGTGAATGGGTGTTTCATACGTATATATTATAAGTTTACTTTGTACGTATAAATTATACATAAAATGGGATTAGAAATCAATTATGATCAATTTTATGGCTACGTTTCACTCAAATTAAATCAAAAAATAAGGCGAGGGCTGTTTTTAAAGGTTTGGTTTACATGCCTTTCTACTACGGAAGTGGAGAGTTAAAAGACGATTAGGTTGAAACGGTGGCTGGGGTTGCTTAAGAAGATTTAAAAACTGTATAATTATATATCTACAACTAAAGTATTTTAAAAGTATTGAAACTTTTTAATTTAAAACTAACTAATTCTCTCTTCAATTATCGTTTTTATTAACTTTTCTAATTCGCTTTCATTCTTATATTTACGAATTAGATAACTTTTAGTATAGAACTCGCCTAACTGTGTCCATTGGTCTTCCTTGATGACAAAAATAAACTCTACACCCCTACCCTTACAAAACCCTGCCTCAAAGAAAACACTATTAGAGAGCCATGTTAAATCAACCACAACAAAACGACTTCTCTTTATCTCACCTAGCGCTTTTTCCATTATCGTCTCAGGATAATTTTTTTCATTAATTAATATAGCCTTAAGATTAAATCCTTCAACAGAATCAATGCCTCTAGATATAGCTTTGGCAAAGCTATTATGTTTATGTTCAGGTTTCATGGTACAGGCTATAAATACTTGATTTGAATTTGAATCAAAAATTTTTAATTCTTCAATTCTTTGCCAAGCCTTCATAGATAAAACAAAAGATGCATTAATATTACTTAAATTAAAGTTAGCAAAATATCCTAAATCATTCATTTCATTTAAGATCCAGGATAATTCATCAGCATCCTTGCAATAAGCCAGAGGGTAGTCCTTAAGGTAAGTTAGTGTATTTATTTTTCCAAATTCACCTTTTGATAAGAGTTCTAAGTTTTTAAACAACTTATCAATCTTTTGAGGAGGATTTTCTGGGACAATAACGTTTGTCAAAAATTCTGAAACCGTAAGGTGTTCTTTGCTATCAGCAGAATCCACGCCAATTGTAACGGGAGTAGAGCCTATCTTCCTACGCAGACTAACCTCTCTTAAAGCCCCTTGTAATGCATATTTATTTTGCCCAGCAATTGAAGCAAGGTTCGAGGATTCTGCCCCATAAAAAAATATAGATGTTACTAAAAAGAGCCCACATCTGTCGCATTCAATTCTAAACAAAGATCCATTTGTGGGTTTTATTTGTGCTTTCTCACCACAAATTGGACAAGTATTTTTTTTCATAATTTTCTTTAAACTAGCACTCACAATAATAAAGTGCTAAAAAAATAAATCAACAAAAAAATCTACTATTTTTAATCTTTTCTAAAGTCGATTCGCAGCTCGTATTTTAGAAGGGCAAATCTTCAGGCTTCACCTCACTCTCATAATTCACCTTCGGCACGTCGACAGGATTGGGTGGCACGACACTTTGAGGTGTGGGAGCTACTGGAGCTCCAGCGGCCATGGGCTGAGAAACAGAAACGGTCGTGTTCATAGCTGGCATGCCCAAATCGGGACTTGGAATGCCCAGGGCCAAAGCCTTCTCGGTGATGAGTTCAGTGGTGTAACGCTTGTTTCCATCAGGGGTCTCCCAACTGCGGGTTTGCAAACGACCAGAAATGTAAACCTTGCGTCCTTTTTTAAAGTTTTGAGCAATGGTCTGAGCCAACTCATCCCAGGCGACCACATTGTGGAATTCAGTGCGGTCTTGGGTTTGGCCCATTTTATCTTTCCAGCTAAAGTTAGTGGCCACTCCAAAAGAAACCACAGAATTGCCATTGGGCGTTTGGCGAAGCTCAGGGTCACGGGTTAGATTCCCAATGATTTCAGCTTGATTGAGAGCTCCAGCCACACCAGACTCTGCTACCACAGGGGGGAGTGGGTTTTTGGCATCCAACATGATCAAATCATCGGCTGTGATGCGGGTTTTATAACGCTTTTGTCCGCTTGTTTGATCTTCCCATTCATCAGTTTGAATACGGCCAGAGATGTAAATTTGACTCCCCTTTTTAAGGAAACGACCGGCCACATCTGCCAACCCTCGCCACACTACTACATTGTGATAGCCAGTGATGGGTTGTTGGCCATTTTTAGTTTGAATGATTTGCTTGGTCATCACGTTTAAATCCCCTACCGATTGCCCTGTGGGCGTTTGGCGAACCTGAGGATCTTCAGTTAGATAACCAATGATTTGAGCCCGATTGAGTGCATACATAGATATCGTGGGTTATTAGGATAAGCACTTTATTGTAGGCCAACTATACACTGGCACTTGTTTTTCGGGAATTATTTTGAGTTGAATTTATACGGAATTCTGGTGGAGTTGCAACCAAATCATGTCACACATCACATGCTTAAACTGTGTGATGAAAATCTAGCCTTAAAATTTTCCAAATTATTATTATAACTAAAGGTTTAAATAAATTCACAAACCTCTGATCACTGACAACTGATAAAGTTTGAAGTGTGGTGACAGGCATTTAAGAACCCCTCTAGAATCTCCATTTTAGATGATTGTTATCTCTTTTATGTCCATACAAGGGAGGAGATGTATTTTAATGGAGAAGAGGGAGGCATTGATACGGTTGAATATATTGAACTCCATGAAGGCTCTGAACAAGGTGAATCTGAAGGGCTTATTGAACTAGATTTAGAAAGCCCAAATGAAGCACCCCCGATTCCAACGCCGACATCACCGCCTTTTGAAGGGCAACAATAAGCTTCAACCTTCAAACGATTAGACTTTTCCGAGGCATGTAATTTGACTAAAAAAATAATATATGTTATTATATAATTATAATCTAGCGAATGCGGTTTCAAAAACAAAAAATAAATGCTTCAAACCCTTCTTTTTCTCGCTTTCACAGGCATAGCCATACTAGCCCTGATTGCGGTCAGTCACTTCAAACGAGTTGATTTTAGTTCAACAGTCGGGATTTTTCTTTTTGGGATGTTGATCTCCATCCCCTTTATCATGGTGGAATACATGGCCTGGCACCTCAAATATTACATTGTGATTTTGGCTTTTATTGCGATCGAATTTGGAATTTTGTATGCCAAACGAAAGGTCAAATATTTTCATGATTTGATCCATCACAACATCAAACGATTGCGCATTGTAAGCTTCGTTCTGATTGGCTTAGGGTTCACTTACAGTGAAATATCCTTTGCCATTTTTAACTCACATGGCTCACCCCTTGAATTGATGAGCACACTCCCGTTTAAAACGGTCTACTCGCTGCTCATTCACACTGTTTTAGCCTCGGCTGCCAGCCTGATTCGCTTGGGTAATTTGTTTGCAGAAACCATTTTTGAGACCATTTTTAAGTTGGTGAGCTACTACTTACGCATCACCATCATCAGTGTGTCCCATTTTCTTTATGTCTTTTCAGTGGAGCACAACTTTATGCTGTTGATTAGCCTAGTGCTAGGGATTAGCATCATTGCCTTCTTTCATTTCAAAAAAAATCTAGACCTAAAACACCTTACATTTTCCAGAGAGAGAACTTGACAGTGAATGGTGAGTAGCTTTACCATTTTTTAGCCAAAGCTAAAAAATGAGCGGAGTTTTATTGCTTACTCCTTACTCTTTAGTTCTTATTCGCTACTCGCTACAATAGTTCCTACAAAGAGCTGAGATGAATCAAAGGGGGTTTGTAACACTTGGATAGATCCCGACTCACCAGATTGCTGAGGATAGGCATTTTCGAGCTTTAACGTGTCGGGAATTTCAATGTATTTATTCAAAGTAACTTGCTCAGCTCCAGCTTGATTTTCGGCTACAAAACGGTAGTGATCAACGGTGGTGTCCAGGTCGAATGGAAGCTGGTAGGTGAATTTGACTTCATTTGAATCGCCTGGAGCTGTGGGGCCAACAAGGAAGCCAAAGACGGTGTAACCCAGGTCCTCGGAAACGTCGACATCAGTCATTTCTATCCCTTCAACCTCTTTCAAAACACTGCCCTTAGGCACGTAAACCCGCATGTAGTCACGGTTTAACCCTTCACCCAAGATGGAAAATAGCTCTGCCTCATCCAACTCCCCAGTTCCGTACTCATCAACAAGGCTTCGAATGGTGGCCCAGTCTTCATCATCAAATGTGTGGTTTTTTTGGATGCGGAGCTCGTTGACTAAGCTGCCGGTTTGGCCGATGGTGGTCCGATGATTCACATCGGTTTCTACAAATTGATCACTTTTATTGCCCCCAATTGAGGTGCTGATGACTGATAAATAATCCACATTTTCTTGGGCTGGCATCATGGCGCCTGAAAGGCCGTACTCTTGGACCATGGCCTGAACCCCTTCGTCGGTAGAATAGATTTGAAGGTGACCGCCTTGAGCTGCATCGCTCATGAGTTCGAGGAGGGCTGGGGCCTGCTCTAGCTGGGCCAACTCTTCTTTGAAGCGGGGAATCATCTGAAATAAAAGGGTCTTTGGACGGTCTGGATCCCCTATTTTTGCTTCAGTATGAAGGGAGATGACCTGGGTAAAATTCTCGGCTGTAAGGGGTTCAGAAAGGCCTTCTAGCTCGATTCCACCGGTTAATTTTAAGGCGTCCTCAACGGGGGTGGGGGTGATGGCGATGACGGTGTCGACGGAGGGGCCTCGGCTGTGCTCCAAAAACCACATCAGCTGCTTTGCCGTGGTTGGAAAATCGGGGCTGTAATTGGCATCCCGCATGAACCACCGCTCAGTGAGCTCGGAAATGCCTGGTGGTGCGTCTAAGTAGGTGGTGAACTGCCGGTCGGTTTCGTAGATGTCTCGGGTTTCCATTTTTGTGATCTGACCATCATTCACATCCACTAGCATGTAGGAGCCAACGAAGCCTCCTGTGGCTCGCAATTCATCATTGTTTTGGAAAAGGATGAGGTAGTGGTGAGGTTGCTCATCTCCCATGAGGGTCAGGAGTTGGTCGGTGTGGGCGTCTAGGTCTAATAAAAGTCCTAAAAAGGCACCCACTTGCTGGCGTGCAAATTCAACTTGAGGCACTAGGGATTCTGGGAGTAAGTCGACGTCAACGTTTGCCAAGTTTTGCTGTAGCTCAATGGTGCTGGCTTTTAGGGTGTCGAGGGCTTCTTTTTTTTCGTTGATGAAGGCGATCAAATCCCCTGCCTCGGGGTTTAGAAGGCGTTCGGGGACTTCTTGCATGGATTGCATGAAGTCGGCGAGTTGTTGACCGATGTCGGAGACTAAAATGGCGGTGTCCAGAAGGGTGTCGGCGGTGTCTAGGTAGAGGTTTTGGGTGATGAGGGTGTCGGCTTGGGTGGTTAGGAAGGCGGTGCTGTCTTCGAGGCCTTCAAAGGTTGCTTGGGCGTCGGCAAAGGCTTGATGGGCTTTTTGGCTGTCTTGTTGGATTAAAAACCCGACGCCTTGTTGGAGTTGGTCGTAGCCGGCGTAGGCCATTTCGGAGGATTCAAAGACGACATCTCGTCCACGGGTGTAGGTGGAGGCGAGTATGAGTAAGACGAAGGCGACGAAGGCGATGAGGGCGAAGCGGCTGTAATCTTTGACCCATGCTCTTAGGGGGGTGCCGTGGTTGATTTGGGCGGGTTTTATGTCAAAAAACTGGCCTTTTAGAGCCTTGATTTTAACACTCACTTCTTTTTTTGGCGTTTTGGGTAGCTTCATTTGGGTTGATACAAAATGCCCTGACTGTTTTGTTTTGAAGTGTTTGTTTAGGGTTTTATTTTAGCGTGGTTTTTGATGGAATGCAATTTTTGGTGGGGATTTTTAGATTTGGCACCTAGAATCAGCCCTAGAGATTTTTCACTTAAAATTTTCTTCACCCTAACTCAATCTCTCCCTACCTCACTTCCAACTTGAAAGCTTCACCCCCTCCATTTCACCTCTTTTTTTTGTTTATTTTTCCTTTTCTTCATTTTTGACCGCAAAAACGAAGCAAAAACGGCTGGGGAGAACACGAGGTGGAATCATCTTTATTTCCTTTATTCAATGTTTTACCCGCTCGTTTCTCCACAGGCCCCTAGCCTTACCGGGAAATCAGCAGTTATTTATAGGGTTTGGAATGGTGTAGGTTTTTTTATGGAATTTATTTGAGGGGAAAACTTCCTGTCCCGAAAAATACCCAAGACTTTCAGAGATGCCGGTCCATCCGGATTGTCGGCATAAGTTGGGGGCGAGACCGGATTTGTAGGGTAAGCCGGGAATATTTTTTAGAAAAGGCTTAATTTTATAAAGCTTTCATGAAGTATTTCCCTTGAAATAGAGCTTAAAGAAGAAAAGATTGACAAAATTAAATTAATGTATATAGTTAATTGTAATTAACCCTATTAATCGTGAATATGAGAAAATTGAAAAGCGAAAGGCCCACTATAGACGCAGAGGCCCTTAGGGGCAAATTAGGAGAAATTGAATTAAAGCTAACTGAAATTAAAAGACAAGAAGAAGAATTAGCTCAACAAGCTAGAAATATTGCCCTTGGTGATTTTCTTGTGGCAAAATCAGTACTAACAGAAACAGAAGCTGACGAAGCAAATGAAACACTCGAAGGACTTCAACAACTTTTGATAAGTAAAGGTATTTTAGTCCTGAAACATGTGCCATATGAAGTTTTCGTACCCGTATTACTTACAGAGGAGTATATTGTTAAACTTAAAGCAGAAAAACTTGCAAGAGATGTAGAAGACGCAACTCCCTTAAGCATCATAGGGGGAGTTAAGGAAAATCACAGAACAGTTGTAGACATTAATCCAAAGGGAGAAGCTTATCAAGCTCTTATAGATCAAGCTAAAAAATATATTGAGGATAATAACCAAGATTTAAAAAGAAAAAGAGATGTCTTATGGAACGAGAAGAGAGCCTTAGGACAAAGACTATATGATACCCCAGAAGAAGAAAGCAAGAGGCAAGAGTGGAAAAAAGAGGCAAGAATATTGTTAACTCGGGCACTAAGATCCTTTATAAGTCAATTAAGGAGTGGCAATGGAGTAGTAGGCTTTCATTTTACACCCACTTGGCGAGCGGAGAGTTGGACGAACAAAGCAAATGAAAGTGATCCTGAAACATACCTTAGAATGAGGGTGCCATTAATAGGTGATCAAAATAGTATTCAAGTTGGATATATTTTTCACCCTATTTTTTCCCCATTCGATAACCATAACCGCGAACAAGTATCCGCACTAGGAGCCGAAGAAGTTCGGAGCTTAATTGACGCCATCCTAATAGAAACAGAATTTACATTAGATGAGTTAAAATTAAGGATGATCAATCTACGCATAAAAAATGGCCTCAAACCTAGAGCTATAAGCCAGGAAAAAGACCTTCAGTTGATAGAATTAAAGTGGTTGCAGGAAGGCAGATAGTTTTTTGTAAATGACTTTTTTCATAGGGTGATTCTTTCTTTAAAAAAGATGACAAATTGAGAGAGGATTTCTCCTCAATGAGGGATAGCTTTATTCCACTTTTTAGTGATATCCCTTTGACTTTAAATAAAAAATGGACCACCATTTTTGAGGTTTCCATGTTAAAATAACGGTCCTTTGAGAAAAATTCAAAAAACATACCCACACATCCACATCCATCCAAAAAAACCTTTCAACCATTTTTTTATTAAAAAAGAACCCTCTCCCATTTCAGGCGAAGAAAAGTCTGAGTTTATAGCTGCATTAGATCGTTATGATGACGCCCCTGAGAGCGTGGAAAAACTTAGAATTTTTATTGACCAGATACTCTATGGAATGACCAAGGTAAGTGAATATAGAAGGAATTTTGACTTGATTAAAGTGATGTTGGAACACTGGCTTAAAGAGGATCCAAGACATCAAGCTGTAGTGGATGCAAGAGGTTTTTTTAATCTTATAACTATAAGTAGTATCCGCCACGAAGAGATTATAGATGATGGCAATAAAGGCCACCGTACTGACCCTACATCTTTGATAGATTTGCTATACAATGGATGGTGTGGACCAGAAGATGATACCACTTCTGAGTGACACAGCCCCTGTAAGCAGCCATCGCTTGAATATTTAGAACTCGAGCACCACCTTATCTCAAATAGATAACACTCAAAGGCTTTAAAACGCACCCCCTAAAATCACAGGCTTTACATTTTAAAGTTGCTTTGACACAAGGCTTCCATTGGACCATCATTGAAACATGGAAAACTTGAATCAAAACAATGTCTAATTTTCATCAGTTAACCGAAGTCACGTGAACCAAACCTTCGACACCATCTGGACCTCCGCATTGCGGAAGTTAGACCTACGTCTGCACAGCAAAAAAGAACTCGCTGACAAACTCAATCGCTCATTTCCCGAAGAAAAAGAACTTGTTTTAAAGGTTTTGGAAGAATTGGAGCGCGTGCACCTGCTGAACGATCAACAATACACTGAGCAACTCATCACTCACTTGACCCAAAAAAATTGTGGACGCTTTAAAATCATCCTCGAAATCCGAAAGCGAGGCATAAATGAAGCAGTGGCCGAATCCATCATTCAGAGCTCCGATTGGTCTGAACAGGCAGCAGCCAAACGTGCCATTGAAGAAAAAGAGCGGTCACTGAGTGGGCTCAACCCACAAAAAAAGAAGCAGAAGTTGGCAAATTTTTTGAAAGGACGGGGGTTCAGCACCGGGATCATTTATAGCCTACTGAATGATTGAATGGTCAAATCACTCCCACTGCACTAAAATTAGATTACGATACCATAAAAATCATGACATGAAAGCAATTGCCACCCTCGTTTTCGTCCTTGGACTCCTCTACATCATCGTCATTGCCATTCCCAACTACCGCATGCGTCAAAGAGCAGAAGAGATGAATCAAATGTTGGTGGAAGAAGGAGTGCTTACACCTGAAGGAGAGTTGATGCCTAATTATTCTGGGGAATCGAACTAGACTGATCCCATCTCATAAAATCACTTGCAAAAACATGGCCAATGCGCTAATGTTGAACTGTGAGCAGAGCCAGAAAGGGTCTGCCCTTTCCCTGAGGCCATCTTCCGTTCTTTATTCTAAAACAATGGAAATGTGCCAATAGAAAATAAATAACTAAGTAACAACGAACCATGAAACCACAATTTTTTGCCGCCATTCATCAGATTTGTGATGAAAAAAACATCCCTTACGAACGTGTCTTAGAGACCATCAAAGCCGCCTTGGCCACTGCCTACCGAAAAGATTTTGGGAATAAAGAACAGGAGGTTGAAATCATTTTGCGCGATGGTGATGGAGGTGCCACCGTCCTTTTAATCAAAGAAGTTGTGGAAGAGGTGGAGGATGCCAACATTGAAATTTCCTTGAAAGAAGCTAAAAAAATGAAGCCCGATGCGGAAGAAGGTGACATCATAAAGATTGATGTGACCCCGCTTGAATACGGTCGCATTGCAGCTCAATCCGCCAAACAAGTGATCTTACAGCGACTTCAAGAAGCTGAACGGGACAGTCTTTATGAGATGTTCAAAAACCGTGAGAATGAAATCATGTCCGCTCAAGTGATGCGGGTTGAAAATGGAGTGGTTCACATCCAAATTGAAAAACACAATGTGATGATCGGTCGCCGGGATCAAATTCAAAGCGAGCGTTATTACAATGGAAAGCGGATGAAGGTGTATTTGGACAAAGTAGCACACACCAATCGTGGGCCTCAACTGTCTATTTCGCGCACGCATCCCAATTTGGTGGTCAGGCTCTTAGAGATGGAGATTCCTGAAATTGCTGAAGGCGATGTGGAGGTTAAATCCATTGCACGCGATGCGGGTGTTAGAAGCAAGGTCGCTGTGTGGGCTGAGGATGATAAAATCGATCCCGTTGGGGCCTGCATTGGTCAAAAAGGAGTGCGGATTCAGAGTGTGATGAATGAGTTGAACAATGAGCGGGTGGACATCATTGAGTGGACGGAGGATGCAAAAGCATTTATTGCCACTGCTTTACAGCCCGCTAAAATCGCTGAAGTGATCATTGTGAATGGAGGTGAGGATCCTAAAGTTCCTAAACGTGCCGCTGTTTTTGTAGAGGAAGAAGAACGGCCCATGGCCATTGGTAAACAAGGGCAAAACGTGCGCTTGGCTTCTGACTTGACTGGCTTTGAGTTGGATCTTTATAACCTGGAACAACTGCCGGCCTTTAAAGAGAAGCTCAGCGAATTGATGGAGGGCAATGAAGGGGCTGTGGAACGACGCATTGAAGACAAAGACCTCGAATCTTCTGTCACCGCCGAACAATTGGCGGCGGTTGAAGCCTCCCTTTTGGAAGAGGGGGACAAAAGCGAAGAAGGCAATGAATCAACCCTCCCGCAGGCTGCCACCACTGGTTGGGGTGATTTGTCTGGCGCTGTCACTAAAAAACTAGAAGCTGCTGGGTACTCAAGCCTGTTTGACCTTCAGGGCATGGAATTGACTGAGTTAGAGGCGATTGATGGGATTGGCAAAGTGAGCGCGAAGAAGATTTTGGAACAGCTCTAGGCCCCAAAGACAACTGACCTAGACAGCCTAGAATGAGAGCTTAGAATTAAAACAATTAAAAAGAGTGAACCGTATGGTCCACTCTTTTTTAAACTCTAACAGTCATAACCCTCTTATTTAACGAGAAGATAAGCCGCCCCATCATCTGCTTCAATCAATTTTTCTGGAGTCACGTCTTGAGCCTGAATCAGATCATCCAAGGTGGTTGCCACGTCATAGGTTAGGTCAGCGGGTATGAAGTTGCCCTTTGTAGGTGTTTCGGTGTTGGCCACCACGGCATAGGCACCAGGGTTTTGCCCTTTATTCAAGACCGGTAGATAAATGTAGCCACCCACACACGTAATACCACCAGCTGTCAAAGATTCAGTATCACTCTCTGGCTTAGGTAGGCCATTGTTAAAATTATCAGCCACAATATCAAATGCCGTGTCATAATTCCCATCTCCTGGCTTCAAGCAGACAGCGGTACCTGCAAACCCTGGGTAGCTGTTGATGTCACCCAAATAGGTCTCAATGGCAACGGTCAAATCACTCAAGTCTTTAACCCGAGCCGCATCTCGAGCGCGCCCCTGGGATCCAGTGAAGCTAGGAAAGAAGGAGATCGTCAAAATACCGATGATCACAATCACGATCATGAGCTCAATTAAGGTAAAACCTTGATTGAATGCGGCTTTTTTATTGTTTTTCATTTTTTATTTTTAGTGGATAAACCATGTGCACCATAGCATACAATTTTTGTTCAATGCAACTGTTTTTGTGCTTAGAGTCGATCGCTGTATTCTTGGAAAAAGCTCACGCATGAAATTCCAAATCCCAAGCTACAAATTCCAAAACCTATTGTACACCCCCCCGCCTTGTCAGGCACCCCTTTGCTAGAGGTGAATTGGATTAGATATATTGATATTTCATCTCACTACGATGACTATTCTGTGGACTGATTTCGTAGACTTAACTAATAGCCCACCCTCTAGACAAGGTTTCAATTATAGTCTTTAGGAATTGGAAATTAGAATTTATTTGGAATTTGTGATTTGTGATTTGGAGTTTATACCACCAAATCTGAAGCAGAAAGGATGGGTTGCATCACTGCAATGACCAAAAACCCTATGCCAACCCCTAAAATAACCATGATAACTGGCTCCATCAAAGAAGAAAGCCCCTTCACCATATTGTCCACCTCCTCCTCATAATAGTTGGCTAGTTTTTTGGTGATTTCGCCCATTTGAGCCGTTTGTTCTGCCACACCCACCATGCCAACCACCATACTGGGAAAGTAGTAGGTGTCGTCTTTCATGTTTTCAGCCATGGTGATTCCATGCTTAACATCATCAGCAATTTGATGGATGCGCTTTTCATAAACCTGATTTCCTACACTAGCAGCTGTAACTCTGAGGGCTTTAATGATTGGAATTCCGCTACCCACCATGGTGGAAAGTCCCCGGCAAAATTGGGCTAACGAGGCTTTTTTAGAGAGTTTTCCAAAAACCGGTAGGGCAAATATAAAGCGAGTCCACACTCGAGCGCCCCACTGGGTTTTTTTCCATCGAGAGAGGAGGACAGCAAAGATTAAAAATGAAATTAAAAGCCAGAGCACATTGGACAGTC
>JAUHXI010000010.1 GCA_030426875.1 bacterium | reverse complement strand
ACAAGTGGATTGAATGCGTGGTTTGACTGAAGAGGAGGGGGGTGAAGACGATTAAATTTTTGTACCACTGTTCAACGCGAAGGAGTTTTGAATAAGTTTTGAGCATGATTTATAAGGTTCTGTATGGACGCAAAAACTTACATCCATACGAAATGTGATTTTGCAATTTTCAACAGCAAATCCGTATGGCCTCTTTCACCACTTCGATCTGAATGGTTTTGGCTTTGTAGAGGTCTCCATCAATATGGAAACGACTTGATTTGCGCTGTTGAATCGTGATTTTTTTGACCTGAAAGGCTTTTATTCCCCTTTTTAGCAGTAGTCGGTCTGGGATGGGGCGGGGGTTTAAAACGGCTGTGTTTAAGATTCCATCATCTGCAATGACTTTGTTGCCCATGAGGTGTTTGGCAAGTTGAGATTTGCCCAAAGGTAGGATGTTAAAGGTCATTAGGGCTTTGGCATAAACGGTGTGGCGTTCGCCGTCTACATTGATTTTATAGGGCTTGCCGCGGTAGGCAAAGATGGTTTTTAAAATGGTCCATAGGTAGGCTAATCCTCCCCAGAACCGTTTCATTTTTCGGGTGGTTTGTTGCATGACTAAGGCATCGTAGCCCACACCGACCGCAATCAAGCCGTAGTGTTTGTTGTTGACTTTCATGGCGTCTAAAGTCTTGCCTTCTTTTTTTAGGCCTGCTTTTAAGGCCCGTCCAGGAAGGAGGGGGATTTTGAGGGCTTTGGCTAAAATATTGGCACTGCCTTGAGGAATGATGACGAGGGGGGTTTTGATTTTGTGTTTAATCAAAAAGGCGGCTACCTCGGCTACGGTTCCGTCTCCACCGCTGACGATGATTTTTTTATAATCTTTTTTTGCAAAGGGTTCCAGAGGTTGTTTTTCAGCTTTTACGGTCTCAAAAAACTCATGCTCAAATCCCTTTTTTTCTAAGGTTTCAAGGATTATTTTTTTCACATCCATTCCTAGTTTAGATCCCGAAATAGGATTGTAGATCACAAGTATTTTTGTTTTCATGGTTTGAAGTTTATTTTTCAATCACTCACAGTTTTATCATTTTTGACAGCGCATCATCCACCCAATATAGTAGTTTGATGTAGGGGGTTTCGTTGCCTGTTTGAATTCGCTCCACCTTTACAAATTCTGCTCCAATGTTGCGGGCAAAAAGGCCGTCGGTGGTCAGCTTGTCTCCGATGACCATTTTCTTTTTAGAAGGGTCGACATCGATCAAATCCAAAATGGCTTTGCTGGGCTTTCTTAAATCGGTTTGAATGTAGGGCAGGTCTAATTGACTGGCGACGGCTTGATTTCGCTTATGGTTCCGGCTGTTGGAGCAGAGATGAATTTCGTTTTTTTCTTTCAAAAGAGCCACTTTTTCGATCACTAGGGGGTCCAGCTTGTCTTGACTGTCGTGAACAAGGGTGCCGTCGATATCCAATAAAATCAGATAGTCTTTGATGGTTTTTAGATCGATGTCTTGGAAAGGTTCCATGGCAGTTTTTATTTATTTTGTGTCTAGAATATAGCATGGATTCATGCGAAAAGGCTAAATGCATAATGTTGCCACCCACTGGTAGATGGTGAAATTCAGGCAAAATTCTAATGCTTAATTTTTTTGAAAAAATGCATTCCACCATAGACGCGATTAATCGGCGTCTCTACGGGGTTGTTGGATTTTCATCCACTTGCTACAGTGCGAACATGAAAAAACTCTTTCTCCGCACTGGTTGGCTCCTGATGACCACTTTGGCTTTGTATCTATTTGCCATCACCTGGATTTACTTTTCTTTTCGCCCAGATGTGAATTTTCTGCTCACCAAACAGGATATTGTTCATTTTTTACCCTGGCGGATTGCCTTTTATTTGCACATTGCAGGGGCGATGTTTGCACTGGCAGTGGGGCCGTTTAATTTTTTGACGGGGCTTCAATCCAAGTACAAAAAACTCCATCGTATTTTGGGTTACATTTATGTGGTGGGGATTTTGATCCTGGGAGGACCCGCTGGGTTTTTTATGTCCTTTTATGCGACGGGTGGAATGGGTGCCAAAATTGCCTTCATGATTTTGAGTATTTTGTGGGTGACCACAACCTGGTTGGCCATCAAGCGCATCATCCAAAAAGATGTGAAAGGCCATTGGGCGTGGATGATTCGAAGTTATGCCCTGACTTTTTCAGCGGTCACGCTTCGCTTATGGACTCCGATTCTTTCATTGGGTTTAAACTTTACTGAAGTTCAAACTTTGGCAATGGTGCCGTGGTTGGCATGGATTCCTAATTTGTTGGTGGCGGAGATTTTGATTCGCAAGCGGTATAAAATCCCAAAAACTAAGCACCAAATTTCAAATGGGTAAGTAGGGCATTGCACCCAATCAAAAGCTCAGCTAAAATGCCCTCGGTTACCTTCTCACATCCAATCCCATGAATAAGAAAAACATTTCCCCCATTATGGGACTCTTTCTCATGACTGCCATGCTGTCGGGTTGTGATTATTTTGGATTCAACTTCCCGTCGCCTTTAGACCCCTCCGATATTCCTGCATTGCCAGAGGAGCCTGTGGCGATGGAATTGATTATGGAATTGACTTCAGACATTATCCCCCCGGCCCAGTCGTCTGTCGATCCCTCTAATGTTCCTGCCTTATTAGAAGAGCCTTTTGAGGAGTCTTCTGAGTTTTATTTTGACTTTGAAACGGGTGAAGATCAAGTGCGGTATCACTTTGAAAATGATGAAGCTTACGATTACATCAACACTTATCTTCTTAAGCCTTCAGAAAAACTCAATTCATTTGTTGATGCCGAACCCTTTAGTCGTTGTATAAGTGGGGCAGTTTTTGAAATCAAAGAGGAGCCAACTGAAGACAATCCTTACGTTTTAGGCTCTGTGGAACTCAATAAAGGCTGCATGAGTGAGCATTTTTTCGATTTTCGAGTCAGCCCGGATGGTTTGGTTTTGGAAATTCTAGATGACAATACAGGCAGTTACATCCCTTATGATGAATGGTTCATGAATGCAGAGCCAATTCCGGACAAGTTCTAAGTTGTAGGGACGCGATTAATCGCGTCCCTACTCATTTCACTCACTTCACCTCAAAATTCCACACCCCATCCCACCCCTCTGGTGGTGGATTTTTAAGGAATTGAGCACAACGTTTGGCAAAAATCTCAGCAGGCGGATCGTCGGTTATTTCATCAAATTTAGCCTTTGCTTCCTCAAATTTTTGAGCTCGATAGAGCTCTAATCCCTCAGAAAATAAATTTACAGTCGCTTGCATGTCAGTGCTTTCTTCACCTTTTTTACTCAACAATTCATAAATTCCCACGGGCTCTTTTTTTCCTTTCACTCGAATTTTGTCTAATTCTCGGCAAAACAGCTCATCTTTTATGGCATCGTAGGTGTGTTCAGAAATCATGAGATAAGTGCCGTATTGTTTGTTGATGCTTTCCAAGCGAGAGGCGAGGTTTACATTGTCACCCATGGCGGTGTAGTCAAAACGATTGGCGGACCCCATGTTTCCCACCACGGCTTCACCGGTGTTGATGCCGATTCTCACATGCATCTCTGGTAGGCCTTTGTCGGACCATTTAGCTCTCAATTCGGCTAATTTTTTCTGATTTTTTAGAGCTGTGAGGCAGGCGTGCAGGGCGTGGTTTTCTTGGGGAAGTGGCGCGTTCCAAAAGGCCATGATGGCATCGCCTTCGTATTTATCCAAGGTGCCTTCACTTTCTAGAATGATCTGGGTCATTTCGCCCAAATAATCATTTAAAAGATGAACGAGTTGCTCTGGTTTTAGGTGTTCAGAAATACTGGTGAAGCCAGCAATGTCCGAGAAGAATACCGTTAAATCTCGCTTTTCACCGCCAAGTGTGAGCATGTCGGGATTGGCTTGAATTTGTTTGACGACCGTTTTGTTCACATAATGCCCAAAAGCCCCTTCGATAAACTTTCGCTTCTTTTGCTCCAAAATGAATCGAAGTGAATAGGTGCCTGTAAAGCTTAGAGCGATAGCCAGTAGGGGGTAGGCCACATTGAATAAAATCCCGTATTCATAACCTAAAATGCCGATGAATATGACACTTGCTAGTTCTACAAGGCCTAGTGGGATGGCGAAGCGAAGGCGCATGAAAGAGAATAGCGCCAAGTTCATCACGATGAAACCGAGTAATACGGCCCACAAGCTCCATGCACTTTGGTCTTCTAAGAATTTATTTTCGATGATCGTTTGAATGGCATTGGCGTGGATTTCCACTCCAGACATCATGATGCCAGAGCTAACAGGGGAAAGGTATTGGTCTTGTAAATCCACGGCGGTGGGCCCGATCAGAACAATCTTATCTCTAAAATCAATCAACTGACCATGTTGATCGACTAAATTTCCCGCCAAAAGATCTGAAAAAGAAATGTATGTGAATTGCTTTGGTTTGGCAAAATAGTTCACATACATCAAGTGCACGTCTCCGTTTATTCCTGCATTTTCGGTTACAACTGGGATTTGCTGATTTTGTGAATAGTTGAATCGGCCTTTTTCTACTTCATAATCACCTGGTTGGTCGTGCAGATAAATCCTTGATAGGGCCACTGAAAACGCGTCAATTTCCCCTTGTTCTGAATCGCTAAAGACTGGGATTTGGCGTACAAATCCGTCATTATCGAGTCTGATGTTGATCCAACCGTAGGTGGGGTTTGCATTTTTTAAGCTTTCGTTGGGCCATTCGATGATTTTTGCTCCATTTTTAACCCGATAATGGGTGGCCAATACTAGGTTTTCAGCATTTTCAACCGTTTCCGCAAAAATTTGATCGTCGGCCTCATTTATTTTGGAGCGGTTGGGAAACGTGATGTCTATGCCAATGGCGGCTGCTTTGTTTTCATTTAAGATTTGAATGGCTCGCACATAATTTTCTCGTGGCCACTGATCAAGGGATCCCAGTTGATCTTCCTTTAGGCTTTCTTCGTCGATGGCAACGATAACAATTTCGCTGCTGGCTTGGTTAAAGTCATAAAAATAATTTTGGAGGTTGCGTTGGATTCCTAAAAACCACCCTTGTTGAATCACAAGTGATAGGATTGTGATCAATGTGAGGGCAAGGCCAGTGAATTTGAAGAATTTTTTATTCACAGTAAAAATATAGCATTTTATCTATTAATTTTACCATAAATAAGCCAAAAAAGCAATGGTTAATGGTGCGAATTGAATGTGTTTAAGCTCCTATTTCTCTCGACCTTTGAGAACCAAGATTCCACCTACCCCAAATAATACCATTCCAAGGCTCAGCAACTGTCCTAGGCTGAAATAATTAAAGAGAATGAATCCAATGTGATCATCGGGTTGGCGCCAAAATTCTATAATGATTCGAATCAAGCCATAAAAAATGAAGTAACTGAAAAAAGTCACGCCTGTTTTCGGCTTTCTGTTATAAATCGTCAGCATGATCAAGAATAAAACCACCGCTCCCAATGATTGAAACAGTTGTGAGGGGTAGCGCAGGAGTCCATCTCCAAAATTGAAACCTATCCATTCCCAGCTTGGATTTTCAATCACCCGACCATAGAGTTCTTGATTGATGAAATTGGCAACCCGAGGCAAGGCTGTGGCTAAGGCTCCGGGTACCACTAAAAAATCAGCCAATTTAAACACCTCAATTTTATGCTTTTTAGCCATGATTAAGGCCACAATGGTCGACATGATCATGCCCCCGTGAAAGCTCATACCCCCTTCCCAAATCGCAAAAATTTTACTCGGATTGTCTAGGTAAAACGAAAAATTGTAAAACAGGATGTAGCCCAATCGTCCCCCTAAAAATACGCCCAGTAAAAATATCCAAAAGGCAAAATCAAAGATCTGATTGTTGTCTTTGAAGATTTTTCGTTTTTTATTCAGTCCTGTCATGATCACGATGCTGATGGCTAGTCCAGCCAGATAGGCTAATGCGTACCAGCGTACAGAAATTGGACCGATGGAAAACGCGACTGGATCAATCATTTTTAAGGCGGTTAAGGTTTAGTGGAGAGCGTTTGCTTTTTTGTGGTCAAATCCCCATTTACCTCATTCTATCAAACCTATCAAACTTTACAAATGTCTGGGCTACATTTTTTGATTTTTTTTGGCTACTACCTAGTGCTTCTCTTATGATCACAACGATTTAAGAGCTGTTAGCTTTGAGCTGTTAGCGGTTAGACTTTTATTTTTAGCGGAGCTAAAAAAAGGGGTTTCTAACAGCTCAAAGCTAACAGCTAGAAAAGAGTTGGAGGGCTAAAAATTTACTGCGGGTGTGCCGAAAATGAGTTATCTAATATTGAATATTGAGCATTGAATGTTAAACTAAGTTTAGGTTTAAGTGTTTTCATTTAATAAGAAGCATTTAAAATTTAGAATTTAACATTTAAAATTTGAAATTATTCGCCATTGAAACCAGTTGTGATGAGACTGCTGCTGCTGTCGTGGAAGATGGGGTGAGGGTTTTGAGTAATGTGATTGCGACGTCTTTGGATTTACATGTGGAAACGGGGGGTGTGGTTCCTGAGGTGGCTGCGCGGGAGCACCTTCGTCAGATTTCGCCGGTGGTGGATAAGGCTTTGTTTGAAGCAGGTTGTGTTTGGACGGATATTGATGCAATTGCGGTGACGACGTCTCCGGGTTTGACTGCTTCGCTTTTAGTAGGCGTGAATACGGCTCAAACGTTGGCTTATATTCATCAAAAACCCTTAATTGAAGTCAATCACATTCATGGGCATATTTATGCAAATTTTTTGGAGCGTGAGGTTCCACCTGAATTTCCCGTTCTAGTTTTGACGGTTTCGGGTGGGCACAATGAGCTGGTGTTGATGAGAGGGCATCATCAGTTTGAAAAAATTGGTGAAACGTTGGATGATGCGGCGGGGGAGGCGTTTGATAAGGTGGCCAGACTTTTGGGCTTAGGATATCCGGGCGGTCCTATTATTTCTAAGATGGCCGAGGAGGGGGATTTTATGGCCTTTAAATTCCCTCGTCCGATGTTGGATGAGGCTAATGAATTCAATTTCTCTTTTTCAGGCCTCAAGTCAGCGGTCCGTCGAGAGGTTGAAAGGTTAGATTCTGCCACAGATCAAACCATTAAGGATTTAGCGGCTAGTTTTCAGCAGGCGGTGGTGGAGGTTTTGGTGGAAAAGTTGCTTTTTGCTGCGCAGGCCTATGAGGTGAAGGAGGTTCATTTGGCAGGTGGAGTGTCGGCCAATCGACTCCTTCGTCAGCTTGCTGAGCAGCGTTTGCCCGATGATTTAGTGCTTCGTTGGCCGGTTCAAACTATTTTTTGTACGGACAATGCAGCGATGATTGGGGCGGCTGGTTATTTTGGGATCCGGAGCGATTAGAGCTCGAATTGACCTTTGATTAATCCCAAAATTCAGTCAGCTTAATGTCTTCGTGGGTGTCGCTGATAATGGTGGGGAGATCGGAGTTTCTGATGGGGCTTTCCTCCGTCTTTTCTGTAAATCTTTTGAGTTTTTGGGCTGCTTCATCTAAGCTTATGGCTTTAACTTTGTAGTTTTTTTTGAGGGTCAAATCAAATGTGAGCATGTGGTTGATGGTTAAGGGGTTATTTGAAATTTAAGGATTAGCTTTTAGTTGATCGAATTAAAGGGTGTTCTGATATTAAAAAACCAAACACAAAAGTGTCTTCATTGTGATGAAGGTTCTGTTTGTTAACCTTTTTAGAGCTAATTTTAAGGTTGCTGGCACTCATGTGATCCCATGTGGGTGAATAAAATAACGGGAGGGTCACTTCATTCGGAGGGTGGGGATTGGAGGGTGGTGCAACATTGCTTGCTAAGAGAGAGTTCCACTGGGCAGGTGGAAATTTAGATCTAACCTTAGCACCAAGGTTTAATAAAATGTAATTTTTTATGTATTTTTTACTGTAAAATTAATATAAAATTTATTAATTTAAGCTTAATTAAAGTATATTATTTTTTACAGTAAAAACTATTTTATTACTGTAAAATTTAGTGTATAATCGACTCGTAATTTGGATTTAAATGATTGAAAATATTTTAGAATCTTCAGGATTTTCAAAAAAAGAAGCTGATATCTATATACGACTTTACACTTTTGGCCAACAGTCCATTGCCACCTTAGCAAGTAGTTTGGAGATGTCTGTGAGCACTGTTGATTACATCTGTAAACGACTCGAGAAAAGAAGCTTAACAAGGTCAAGGAAAAAAGAGGGTGTGATTTTGTGGAATGCTTTGCCACTTGAAAAAATGATTGGAAGTGTTGAGGAGGAGATTCAAGCCATGTCTAGAAAAAAAGCCTTGTTGACCAAGGCATTGGCAGAAATGAGCCATATTAACAATATTGGTGCAAATCTCCCCAAAATAATGTATTCACAGGGAATGAATGAGGTGGTTAAGGCTTATGTGGACTTTTTTAGCCCTTTGCCAATTGGCTCTACAGTTTATGATTACGTGAGTACTTTTTCTGATGAACGCATGAATTTAAATCGAGAGGCTATTATTCAGGCCTGTATTAAAAAAAGGAAAGAAAGAAGGATCCATGTTAAATGTATATCCACTTTGTCTGCCTTGGCGCTCGATTTAAAAGAGGGTGATATTACCTCAAATAGAGAAACTTTTTTTGTGCCAAAGCCATATAGTGGTGCCCATGAAACACTGATTAGTGACACTTCTACTCTTGAGCTATCTTATTCAAAGAAAGGTGTATTTTCAATCTTAACTCAGCATTCTGAGGTCGCAAATATGCGGAAGAATATTTTTTTACTGGCATGGAGGATGGCAAAAAAAGATGATGCTAAGTTGTGGGATTCAAAAAAAGCAAAATTAACCAAGCGAGGCGAGAAAGTCATTCACTTAGAACGTTCTGGATCATTCGACGCAGATTAGCGAATACAATCACTTCGCCTCCATCTTTTTTAGGGCTGTTCAAGAAGTTTTCAATTTTAAATCCATCTGATTCCATGAAGAGGCGTTCCGAATCTGAACCTTCAATCATATCACCTGTAATCATTATGTTGCTCTGATCATCAGCCATTCCTTTTAATTGGTTAAAAAAATTCTCGGCAACCTGTGGGGCTAGTCCAATTCCTCTATGTTCTTGTGTAGTGAATAGTGATTCCCAAAAAATCAACTCACTTTCCCAGGTCAGCCCACCTTCACTTCCTGCTTCTACAAGAGAAATGAAGTGATTGGGGTCTCTTTTAAGGCCGGCTAGGTGTCGTTTTGCGTACGGGGTTCTACTTGCCCAATTCCAATTGTAAACCTCCCTGACTGTTTATTTTGACCCTAAAGATGCTCCAGCAATTGTGTTGTTTATTGTGGCAAGCGTAACAAAGCCTCGATTGCCCAATAATTGTTCACTTGAAAGTTCATTCAGCCGCTCGGGGTGTCGGTATCGTATTGTGCCTTCTTGTGTTCTCTTTCGAATTTCTTCATCGGATAAGCTGTTCAATTGATCAGAAGATGGGTTTTTTTCATCGAAAAAATGACTAACTCCCCATCTTTTGCCTGTTTTTGGATCAATGACATAATCATCATAGTCAATGTCAAAAACCCTGCCTCTTAGGGTTATGATTTCCCCTCTCCTTTCTATTATTCCTGCCTCGTCAAGTGATCTGATATCGTACCTCTCAAGCCCCCTTCTTTCCATGCCCATGATAACTTAAAAAACTAAAAGTGGAGAACTTTACACAATCCTATCAGCCTGAAGGCAAAGGACAACCTTTTGACCTTGCTTAAAATTGAAGATGGTCGTTTAGTGTTAAATAAAAGTTGAGAATGTTAAAAATATATGAAAAAAATTCAACACGACCCTTTCAATGGGGTATTTTTTAAGGTAAAGTTGAAGTACAAAAAACAAAATGCAAAAACAAACTGATTACCTCATCATTGGAGCTGGGATTGCTGGCCTAACTGCTGCTTTACACCTTTCAAAAGTGGGTCATGTGGTCGTTTTAACCAAAGGAAAAGCTCACAATGCCAACACCTATTGGGCCCAGGGGGGTGTTGCAGGTGTCATTGGCAAGCAGGATAGTTTTGAGAGTCACATTGAAGACACGCTAAAAGTTGGTGTTGGCCATTGCGATGAGGCGGCTGTGAGACAAATGGTTGTGGGCGCCCCCAAAGCGTTTCAGTTTTTGCAATCCATTGGCCTTGAAATTGAGTCTGAGCCTTTTATGGAAGCGGGTCATTCTCAGTCCCGTGTGTGGCGCAGTTCGGATTTTACTGGCCGTGATGTTTTAGGGGTATTGCTTAAGGCTGCTCAGCGAAACCGTTCAATTAAAATCATTGAAAAACACGAGGCGGCTGAGCTGATTGTCCATGCAGATCAGTGTTTGGGTGCTTTCACTCGTCCTTCGGATTCAAACACAACGTCACTTAAGCCTTATTTTGCTAAGCAGACTATTTTAGCAACCGGTGGATTGGGTCAGCTTTATCACAAAACTTCCAATGCGCTGGGTGCTGGTGGAGATGGCCTCGCTCTAGCTGTGAATGCAGGTCTGGATTTACAAGACGTTGAATTCGTTCAGTTCCATCCTACCGCCCTGGCACTTCCAAAAAATGGCCGTCACCTTCTTCTGTCCGAAACCTTGAGGGGTATGGGCGCCAAAATTCTAAATCAACATCAGGAGCAATTTTTGTCTCACTTTGATAAGCGGGCCGAACTAGCACCTCGGGACATCGTTTCGCGGGCTGTTTTTATTGAAGAAATGCATGGGCCTGTATATTTGGACATGCGTCATATTGATTCGAATCACGTTGAAAAGAAATTTCCTAATATTTTTGAGGCACTCACGGCCTATGATTTGAATTTGGCTAAGGATTTGATTCCCATCACGCCGGTGGCTCATTATGCGTGTGGGGGGGTGCCGGTTGATTTACACAGTGCTACGGGGCTTTCACGCTTGTATGCATTGGGAGAGGTGGCTCGCACAGGTGTGCACGGTGCAAATCGTTTAGCCAGTAATTCCTTACTTGAATCGCTTGTTTTTGCCAAAGTCATGGCTGATCATCTTGCCAAAAAATTTGGTGCAGATCAGCTCAATGCTTCTGATTTGGAGATGGTTGAAACTCCTGCGGTTGTACTGGAGTCTATTGATCAGGTCAAGGCTTATAGTGCTCGCATTGGAAAAATCATGTGGGAGCATGTGGGAATCCTCCGCAGTAAAAATAGCTTAGAAAAAGCCAAGAAAGAAATCTCTAAACTCCCGGCGCGTGACTATCGCATTCAGCACCGTCAAATTGCAGCGTATAAAATCATTCTTGCTTGCTTGGCTCGTTCAGAAAGCTTGGGCACCCATTTCATGTCTAAGGATATCGATTAACGCTTCAAGTTCCAAAAAATAAACAATAAAAAATGTTTTCTGTTCAATACCTCATCACCTTTTTACTTGCCATCATCCCTGCTGCCATTTGGATCGCAGTGTTTCGTAAAAAATACAGTGTCAATCCTTGGTCGATTTTCTTTACGTTTGTGGGGGGGATTTTAGCAGCACAACTCATTTTGCTTTATAAGGGGTATTGGGGGACGGAGATCAATTTGATTTTTCTTAAAGTCAATGTGGTGGATTTTCGGAGCAATATTGACTCCCTTTTGGTTGGCCCTGTTTCGGCCAGTTTATTGATTTTTCTTAGCATAGGAATCATGGAGGAGGTGTCTAAATTTGTGGTCATGCGGTTGATCAATAAGGATCATTTTAAGACTATTGATGATGTGATTACTTTGGCGATTGTGAGTGCGTTGGGTTTTGCGTTTTACGAAAACATGGTTTATTTTAATGCTCAGTGGGGTGTGCTTGATGGGGCTACTTTTGTTTTTTTCGTGCTTTCGCGCATCACAGTGGTGACGATGGTCCATATGCTTTGTTCAGGAGTGTTGGGGTATTATTTTGGTCTGGCTCACTTTGCCTCTCCTGTTTTACGGTTGCAGTATCAAGAGAAAAAAAGACACCCACTCCTTAATTTCTTCAAAACGATTCTACACATGAAGCGCACACATTTGTATCGTGATGAGATGATGATGCTTGGACTTTTTTTGGCCATGGCTTTGCACGGGATTTATAACTTCATCCTTTCTTCAACAGTGAGCTTAAGCCCCATTTTTATTACGCTTTCTATCATGTTTTACTTTGTGGGAGGTTACTTATTTCTTAGCTATCTTCTTAAGAAAAAAGAAGATAAGATAGAATTAGGTCTCATTGTTGACAAGACAGATTGATTTAATTAGAAATTATTTATAATAATGACTCAAAACAACGATTCAAAAACAGAAGAGAAAATTGATTTTCTAAAATTGGAGGTTGATGAACAGGTTCGTTTGATTGATGATGCTCTTTCTGAGCAAGTTTATATGGCGCTTGAGATGGATGGGGGAGGGATGGAGATTATGGATATTGAAGGGACGGATATTTTAATTCGTTATCATGGGGCGTGTGGCGGTTGTCCGATTTCTGAGTCGGGCACCCTTGTTTTTATTGAGCAAACCCTCAAAGAAAAGGTGGATGAGCGGATTCAGGTAAAGATTGTTTGATTATAAAAAAATCCCAGCCAATTTTTATTGGCTGGGATTTTTGGATTATTGTATAGACGCAAGATTTTGCGTCTGTACAGCCTATTTTTTAGCTATTGCCAAAGGCAGCATTCACTTCTGCCTGGTGAGCGGCATGCCCTTCTGGCATTTTTGGAGCTGGCTCTTTTTCGCCAAAGGCGTGGTACAACTCATTTTCTTTGGCGCGGTGCTCGGGGGCCAGTTGATCAATTTTTTTCATGCGGCGCATGGCAATAGCTGTGGCCACGGCTATTAAGATCAATCCAGCAATGACCCATAGCATGATTGAGCTTGCAGCTCCTGGTGTTTCGATCACAAAGTCAACGGCAGAGGAGGCAGAGCGAATGATTCCGTTTTCACCTTCGCTGATGGCATAAAGGGTGACGGTGTGGGCTCCTTCACCCAAGTCACCAGGGGCGATCATGTCGAAGTTTCCTTCTGGACTGTCGATGATCGCCGATGAGGATAGCGTGACACTTTGCCATGAGGCAAAAATTTGATAGCCATTGGTTTTTCCTGAGACCCTAGGTTGTCCATTTTCGATGCGCACTTCAATGTCTGATAATTCAATGTCCTTAGCACTTCCGTGTAATTTTAGCTCCCATCCATTTTTAATGTTGTCAGGGGTTAGCGCTACATCGTCTAGGTACTCGGGTTGTGGGGCTTCAACAATGGCTTCGTGGTCTAATGTTATGCGTACTGCCTCAGAGGTTATGGTTCCACCTGGCAATCGTCCTACAGCAACAAGGTCATACATTCCGTCACTCAGTGGCGTTTGTGGTTTTAGGTTGAATCCTTTTAGGGTTTGCTCTCCTACGGCAACGTCACTAAAGGTGTTGGTTAATCCTAAGAATGTTCCACCGGTTTGAATGCTGTTTAAGCTATTGAGAAGCAGGTTGGCTTCTTGAACGCTGTCTAACATTTCTTCCGGTGTCTTTTGAGTGTAGGCTTCTACTGATTGGACAATGTTCAATTCACGAGTGTATTCTATGTGTGTGTCTTGAGTGAATGCATAGAATTCTTCAATGGCTAATTTAAGGGCTTCGTTTGATTCCATGATCAGTTGCCTTCGCTCTTCTAGGTTGCTGGTATCGTTTGGATTCACCACCCAGTTGAGCTCGCGGGCCATTTGTTCATGGTTGTTGACAATGGGGTTTAGAACGCTACGAATCGCAGGGAAGGCGGTGATGCCCACGTCAATTGTGGCGCGGTCTGTCACTCCAGAAATGTCCATGCCACTTACAATCCATCCTTCTTTTGGATCTGTGATGACGATTGAACTGTACATCGTTTCTGGCGAACAATCCGGTACGTGTGGATTGGTGTTGGATGTGTGATGCTCATACCCATCAGTACATTGATCATTGTCTGTATCAACGTCAGTATAATCGGTATTCAAGTAACACTCAGTTCGGTCGGTTAGACCATCCCCATCGGTATCGAGGCTTGCGACTGGGAACTCTTGCCTACAATAAGGACTGTTTGGTTCAGTCGGAACGTCAACAACACAGCTTTCACATTCATCCGCACTTTGGTGTAGGGCTGTTTCGGCGGCTTCAAATATCTCCTCACTACATAATCCAGGTCTTTCACTCGCGCTGCCGTGTAAGTTTTCACAGATGTCGATGCCTAGACAGTCTTCTGCATCGTTGTTGGGATTGTCATCAAATTCGTTCACTTCAAAATCTTCAAGGTGATCGACGTCATTCAAGTGTTTGTCGGCGATGTCTTCTGGTAGATACATCAGTGCGCCAAAGTTGTCGACTTTATGACAGATGAGTTTGTAGCCTGGAATGAAGCCTGGGGTGTCATCGTCTCCACAATTTGGTCCAATACATAAGGGTTGGGTGTTGTTACAGTCTGGTCCGATACAATCAGGATCAAAGGTTACAATGTCTGGATCACAATCCTGAGTGACAGGGTCACATTCAGGTTCTTCTTCGGTGTCACACACTTCTATGATCGGATCACAGTCTGGATTTGGATCACAGGCTTCGGTCAAAGGATCACAAGGTTCTTCCTCAGGATCACAGGGTCCTACCAACGGATCACACTCTGGCTCCGGATCACAGGCTTCGGTCAAAGGATCACAAGGTTCTTCCTCAGGATCACAAGGTCCTACCAAAGGATCACAGTCTGGATTTGGATCACAGTCTTCAGTTAAAGGATCACACTCAGGTTCTTCTTGGGGATCACAGTCTCCAACTAAAAGCGGATCACACTCAGGTTCTTCTTGGGGATCACAGTCTCCAACAAGTAATGGATCACACTCAGGTTCTTCTTGGGGATCACAGTCTCCAACAAGTAATGGGTCACACTCAGGTTCTTCTTGGGGATCACAGTCTCCAACAAGTAATGGGTCACACTCTGGCTCCGGATCACAGTCTTCATTGACAGGATCACATGGTTCTTCTCCAGGATCACAGTCAGCCGCAACAGCTGGATCACAGTCTGGCTCCGGATCACAGGCTTCAGTTAAAGGGTTGCACTCTGGCTCATCTTCCGGCTCACAGTCATTGGCAACAGTTGGATCACAGTCAAGTTCATCACCTGGCTCATCACCTGGTTCACAGCCTCCTGCCTTGGTTGGATCACAGTCTGGCTCATCTTGTGGCTCATCACCTGGTTCATCACAGCCTCCAGCTTTAGCTGGATCACAGCCCGGTTCATCTTGTGGTTCGTCACTTGGCTCATCTTCAGGTATTTCTTCATTTGCATCGCATTTTTCTTGAGTTGGATCACAGTTGTTTGAAGCTACCAATAGCTTGCCCGAATAGGTTACACACTCAGTTGGAGACCCATTTAGATCGAAGCATCCTTCTCCTTGTGGTTCATTAGGTTCATTTTCAGGTATATAAATCTTACCCTTGTGGGTGATACAAGTTTCGGGAGCACCGTTATCACTGATGCAGTTGGGGAGTTCAGCCGGTTCTGGCGAGAATATATTCCCACTAAAAGTCACACATGGTCCGAGCATTGGCTCACCTGTTTTTTCATAGGTCACACACACAGGCTCACTCTTTTCTACGTATAATTTGTTGGCTACCTCAACACAGCTACTTGGTGCACCTGTTAACTGTGGACATGCAATTGTTGTTGGAGACGGGGCATCCGGAAAAACTAAATTATTTGGAATGAATTCGGGACATGTGGCTGTTTCACCAGCCTCATTTAGGCACTTTAGTAAGTTTGCATCCACTTTAAAGATTGTGGCTGAAGGCTCATCCACTTGATTCGCAGCTGGCCTTGTGGATGTGCTGCCCCCATTTGCCACGGTAATGCTTCGGGTGGTACTGGTCACGGTTGTGCCTGTGTCCCAGTTGGTGAAGCTTGCGGTCACATAAACTTTTGCGCCCGTTTGGGCATTACTGTTGATATTGACTTGACTTCCAAACATAGAAGCAGGTCCACTCACTCTATAAACGGTT
>JAUHXI010000168.1 GCA_030426875.1 bacterium | reverse complement strand
CCTTAAAAAAACGTTATCATTGGATTGTTTTAAGTCATAATTTTATCGATATGAAATTGATCAGTTGGAATGTCAACGGCATTCGTGCGGTGGCCAAAAAAGGTTTTTTGGAGTGGTTTGAAAAAGAGTCTCCAGACATCCTCTGTCTTCAGGAAACAAAGGCTCACCCGGATCAGTTGGGATTTGAATTGACACACCCGGCTGGTTATAACGCCAATTTTAGCTCATCTTCCATTAAAAAGGGCTACAGTGGAGTGGTGACTTACTCCAAGGAAGAGCCGATTTCAACTCAGGAGGGGATGGGGATTGAGAAATTTGATCAAGAGGGGCGGGTGATCACCACTGAATTTGAAGCATTCATTCTTCTGAATGTTTATTTTCCCAATGGTAAGGCTCGGGATGAACGGCTTCAGTACAAAATGGAGTTTTATGAGTCCTTTTTAAAGCACATTGAATCCCTCCGAAAAAAAGGTAAAAAGGTGGTGTTTTGTGGGGATGTGAATACCGCGCATCATGCGATTGATTTGGCTCGGCCCAAAGACAATGAGAAGATTTCAGGGTTTTTGCCAATTGAGCGGGAGTGGATGGATCGAGTGGAGGAACATGGTTATATTGATACGCTTCGAGAGTTTCATCCGGAGCCGGAGTTGTATACCTGGTGGTCGATGCGTTCAGGGGCTCGGGCTCGGAATGTGGGGTGGAGGATTGATTATTTTTTCATCCAATCAGAACTGAAAAAGCATTTGAAAGGGGCTTTTACGATGCCAGATGTGACCGGGTCGGATCATTGTCCGGTGGGGATTGAGTTGGTGTTTTAATGGTGTTTGGAATGACGGTGGCTGGGGTAGTTTTTTAAACTGGTCTCAGATTCAAATTTCAAATTTTCTTAGGTGATACACATGCCTGTCGTCCACGAAAATGCTCGAGATTTTAGTCATCATTAAATTATAGAATTTTCTTGACACCTTGTAAAACACGCAGTAAACTCTTTCTAGTTCAATTTTCTTATTTTCCCCAACGACTTTTTGACATGAGTAACAAGAGTTCAAGTAAACAACACGGGTTGGCTAATGTAAAAGTTCAGCAGCCGACAGCTAAAATGCGTCGTCGTCGAAACAAGGCAAAAGCCGCTGTTCGCCGTCAAGAAAGACGTCTTGCATTGGCGGTGTGATTTTTTTATTGACATCTACTTTTTTTAGTGTAAAGTAGGTTCCTGTACTTGTCTTTAACCCTCAACAAAAAAGTTGACGGCTTTTAAAACTCGTACTATGATATAAAACAGTAAAACTAAAGTTGCTTTGTGTTAGCCCTTCAATCCCAAAACGCAATATACGTTAACCCTAAAATTTCGATGAGTTCATCAGTACAAACCACAACAGCTACCGGTTCAGTAAATGGTACTCTGGCTGTTTTGAAAGAGGAGAACTTTAATTTAAAGGAGGTGATAGAGGATATGTTTTTAGTACTGACAGATAAAGAAAGAGACGTGATTACAAAGCGTTTTAGTTTGAATAATAAGCCTCGCCAAACCCTAGATAAAATTGGTAAGCACTATGATGTGACTCGAGAGCGCATCCGACAAATTGAAAACATTGCGCTTAGCAAGCTTCGACGAACGGTTAGTAATACCAAGCTTCGTTTGATCAATCGCTTGGCTAAAGAAATCATTATTCAGGAGGGTGGTGTGATTGTCGAAGCTGAAATCATTAATCGTATTCTTCAAAATATCTACACCTCTGATCAAGTGGATGGAAAAATCATTGTACTCTCTCTTAATTGTGATGCAGAACTCAGAAAGGTGCCTCGTACCAATACCACTGAATCGTTTTGGATGGTCAAGGAGTTAGCATTGTCTGACGTACGGAAAATCACTGAAGCTGGAATCGGAGCGCTTAAGAAGCATGGTGATGTCATGAGTGAAGATCAGCTCATTTCTGCGGTTCAGAATTTGAGTTTGTTCAAGAGTAAAAGCATCTCTAATAAATTGATTATTTCTTGTCTTTCTACAGACAAGCGAGTGCGCAAGTTGGATGACAAGTGGGGGCTGATGGAGTGGCGTCATGTGAACCCTCGTTCCATTCGAGACAAATCAGAGATCGTTCTTGATAAAGCCAAAAAACCACTTCACTTTGTTGAAATTGCCAATCGCATCAGCGAGATTGGATTCGACAAAAAAGTCGTCACCGTTCAAGCGGTTCACAATGAACTCATTCGTTATGACCAGTTTGTATTGGTTGGTCGTGGCCTCTATGCTCTTGCTAAATGGGGATATCAACCCGGAACGGTTTCGGATGTGATTGAGCGATTGTTGGATGAAAATGGGGCAATGACTAAAAAAGAAATCATTAAAGAGGTGCTTGAGCGACGTGATGTTAAAATTGGAACCATCTCTTTGAACCTTCAAAAAAACCCTGAATTTGTGCGTGTCGGCCGAGCGGTCTATAGCCTGAAGAAGAAATAATTCTAGATTTAAAATTCAAAACTAAAAGCCGGTCATTCTCCCTGGAGAGGGTCGGTTTTTTTGTGGGTGCAAGGAGGGGGGTAGGGCATGGCCAGGACCTTCTAAATTTCTACTTTTAACTCTATTTAAGGTCGGGGTACAATCATTGTGTATTTTAAAACTCTATTTTGATTTCCTCAGCATCCCTCACACAATTCATTGCGTCTGAAAAGTGGTCCAGCTTTGGAGTGATTTCCATTCAAGAGGTCCAGAAGGCGTTGCAGCTTCATGAGGGGGTTTTTGAAAAATGGGTGCAATCTGGTCATCATGCTGACATGGATTATTTGAAGCGCATGCAAAATGATCGCTTTCATCCCGAGAATAAATTGCCGGATATCAAATCAGTGATTGTGCTTTTGGCCTGGTATGGTGATGCACCCTCTAACTCTCCCCAAGGGGGAGGGCAAAATTTGAAAAAGCGTCCACATTCCAACAACAAGCCATCCGAAAACTCATCTGGAATTGTTGCTCGGTATGCGGGTGGGCGGGATTATCACAAAATCCTTAAAAAGAAGCTCATTTCACTTTCAAGATGGTTGCAGGAGCAGGATGCTTCGATTCAGACTTACCTTTCGGTGGACAGTGGGCCGACGGTGGATCGGGTGTTGGCGGACACAGTGGGGCTTGGCTTTTTTGGAAAGAATGCAAATCTTATTGACCCGCGGAAGGGGAGTTACTTCTTCATTGCCAGTGTGATGGTGAATGC
>JAUHXI010000167.1 GCA_030426875.1 bacterium | reverse complement strand
ACAACTTTATTTAAGGGCTATCATGCCTCTTGAAAAGAGTCAAAAATTAGTAGAATTGAAGGTTTTGAGTGAATATTATCCTTATTCTGCTGCTTATTTGAGAAAGTTGGCCACAATGGGTAAATTGGAAGCGCTTAAAAAAGGGCGTAACTGGCTGAGCACCAGGGAGTCAGTGGAACGCTATATTGAAGAGAGGCAGCGGAAGCGAAAAATCAAATAGAACATTCAATGGCTTGATGTTAAAATGATTTCAATGAATAAACCATACAATCATGTCAAAAATTCGCCTCCGCATTCCCCCCTCTCCCACTGGACTCCTGCACATTGGGACGGTTAGAACCGCGCTTTACAATTACCTTTTTGCCAAAAAAAATGGTGGAGATTTAGTGCTTCGAATTGAGGACACAGACAAGACCCGGGGCACCACAGCGTTTGAGGAAGACATTATCAACGGATTGCAACAATTGGGCCTGGCGGGGAATGAGGGGGTTCATGTGGGAGGTGATTATGGGCCCTACCGGCAGTCTGAGCGGACTGAGATTTACCAAAATTATCTGAAGCAGCTTTTGGATGAAGACAAGGCTTATTTTTGTGCCTGCAGCAAGGAGCGCTTGGAGGAGGTGAGGAATGAGCAGATGGCCAAAAAACTCCCGACGCGTTATGATGGGCACTGCTCAAAGGCAAAGGAGGCAAATGGCGTGATTAGACTGCGGGTGCCCAATGATCGGGGAGACATCACATGGATGGATTTAGTACGAGGTGAGACCGCGATTCATGCCAAGGAACTTGATGATTTTGTGATCGCCCGGTCCATCGATGATCCTCTGTACCATTTGACGGTGGTTGCCGATGATCATGACATGAAAATTTCGCATGTGATTCGGGGGGAGGACCACATCAGCAATACGCCCAAACAGATTTTGTTGTTTGAGGCGTTTGGGTGGGACTTGCCTCAATTTGGCCACTTGCCGCTGATTTTAAATCAGGATAAGAGTAAGCTGAGCAAACGAAAAAACAAGGTGTCAATGGATGATTTTTTGGGTGAAGGTTATTTACCCGATGCACTGTTGAACTTTTTGGCCCTTTTAGGTTGGAATACACCCGATGAGCAGGAGATTTTTAGCATGGAGGAATTGGTGGAAAAATTCAGTCTGGACCGTGTGCACAAAGGGGGGGCCGTGTTTGATTTGAAGAAGCTAGACTGGATCAATGGGGAGTACATCAAAACAATGATTCGGGAGAATATTGATGGGTTTTATGAGATAGCGAAGGTGTTCATTGTGGGTGCTGTGTCGAATGAGGATGAGGGCTTGATCAAAAAAATCTTGCAGGATCCCGATTTTGAGGGGCGATTTAAAAAATTGTCTGAGATTCCAGAAGGTTTGGAACCGCTTTTTGCTGAACTACCTGATTATCCGTTGGAGTTGATTGCGAAGGAGAAGTTCAAAATCACCCCAGAGATGTTAAAACAGGTGATGGAAAAGGCGATTGAGGTGGTGGAAAACTTGGAATGGAAAAAGGGAGATGTGTCAAAAAATCAGGGGATTTCTGAGGCCTTTATGGGGATTGTTTCGGCGTTGGAGCTGAAGAATGGTCAGGTGCTGTGGCCGATTCGAGTAGCGTTGTCTGGACTGGAGCGATCTCCTAATTTTGCGACCTTGGCAGTGTATTTAGGCAAGGAAGAGGTTTTGAAACGGTTGAAGGTGGCATTGGAGAAAGTTGACGGATAGGATAACGTAAGAATAAATCTAAACTTTTATGAAACGATATTTTTCTCTACTGATCATTGGACCTCTTTTGATGGCTTGCTCCAGTGACCAAGTTGATGGTGGGAATGATGAAATATCGGATGATCAAGAGTCGCAGGTTTATCATGAAATAGAAATGAGGCTCACGGATGAATTGATTGAGGAGGCGATTACTCCTCCTGAATTTATTCCGCCTATTGAGCAAGTGGCTGATCTTTCTGAATTGACTCCAGATGAACTTGAAGTGGCTCTTGAGGATATGTTTATTGAGGGAATAGATTCTTCTGAATTGGTTGTGGATGAACTATCAAGGCTTCGTGATCAAAATGTGAATTTTTGGCATGATGGTCAGCAGAAAATAGAGAGCAGACTTGCGATGTTTGCATTGGGTGGGAGGCTTGAATGCGAAGCGACATGCTCGATAATTGGCTTAGAAGTAGAAAAAGACAAGGCACCTGCTGATTTTATCTTAGATGACTGTTATTCAGATGATTGGTGTCTGATCACGGAGCCAGCCTTCCCTTTTCAATTGGACCTGATGAATGATGAAAATCATGTTCAACTTTATGGATTTGGTGAAGACATCTATTCGATTGCGCGGCCCGAGGACAATATATATTCTGTTTCTTTTTTTAAGAATGAGGATGAGACAGCGTTTTTTTCTCGTGAAATTGTTCCAACGTATAAAAAGATGAGTGTGGAAGAAGCTGTTGTTGTGCTAAATTCACCAGCCTTTACTTTTTATGATGTGGCAGAAGAAGGCCCTCTTCATAGAAACATTTGGTATAATGGGGAGACCTTAAATGAAGCCCACTCGATTGAAGGGAGCTCTCATTTATTTTCTTATGAAGATAAGCTTGGTTTTGTGGCAGAGAATGATGGAAACGATTTTATTTATTTTAATGGCCAACAGGTTTCTGAGGATTTTGAGGTCATACAAACCCATGAAAGAGAAATGGGGCCTTCGTCGGATCTACTCAACTACCCACTAGAGGTGTATGAAAATGGCATTTTAGTTTTTGTTGGCCAAAGGGAGGGGGTGTATTATGTAGTGGAGGTTGATTTGGATGAGTATTTGGAATAAAAAACTACATCATTTATCTATCTATTTTAAGCCAATTGATCTCAAGAGTCGTGCAAAAAGACCGGGCCTGGAAGCAGGGGCTTTAGAAGTTGCCAGTTGGCCGGGGGCAGAAGTCATTATTCTAGGAGATGAGCTGGCTGTTCTTCTAAGGGCTCCATGCTCAAGTAAAGTCGAACACAATGAGGCAATGTTTTGACCATTACGATTAAGTACTCCATCTACAAGTGTTTCTATGGCAGCGTTTCGCTCTGAGCAGCTAAGAAGCTGATCTAAAGTTGAATCAAAACCACCCACTTGCATGGCAAGGAATTTGAAATCAGAAAATTCGAGGTCGGTATTTTGCAATCGAGCCTTGATGAATGCGATGTGATCTTCAACTTTG
>JAUHXI010000166.1 GCA_030426875.1 bacterium | reverse complement strand
CGGTAAAGCCCGGCGCCTGCTCAATGCGATGGAAAAGTACAATAAGCGAAGTAGTAAACTCAATCAAGACCTTGTCAATGGAGACACCGAGGCTCAACTAAAGATTGACACCCGAAACACCAAAATTGATACAGATCTTAAAGAAATTGAGGCTTTTGTAGGTGACATGGCCAGCAATGAAAAAAATAAGGGATATGGCTTCTTCACCCGCCTGTGGCAGCAAACCTCCTTCCTTTCCATTGCCGATTTCGTCCAACTGGGTAAAGATGCCGCTGAATTCTTTGAACGGAAATTCAAACGTCGCAGCACTGGTAACGCTGCCGAATTGGGGTCCGTTTTGGGGAAAGGACTCTTTGGGTTTGGCTACAATTCTAGAGCTCGAAAAGAAAAAAGTGAATCTGAGGAAGTTGAAGCCTGGGCTGGTGATTATAAAAACCTACCCCCTGATGAGCTCTTGAGCATCATGGAATCGCTCTCTAAAAAATACTTCAGACCCAATCAAGATCAAGTCAAAGCCTTGCTCAGAACCCTGGCCGAAAAAGGCCGCTTAGACTGGCGAGACCAAAACTTGTGGCGCTTACTAAACAAGATGCAAGGAGCTGCCTACTTTCCTGAGGGAAGCCAGGCCCTTTTACGAGACGGCAATCAGCTGCGGAGTAAGATGTACCGGGCCTTTTCGGATATCTATGACATTGATGAATTCCCCAGTCTTGAACGTAAAAATGATTCGGCCTATGACAGTCAAAAGAAGGAATATGAAAACATTCATGCCAAAACATCGACTCAACTGACAACCCGTTTAAATCGAATGTTGCAGCAGTTTAGAGATTATAAAGAAGGGCGTGCAGAGAACATCAATCCTCACGAATATGAATCAGCTATTGAATATGGAATGAGTCAAGGGAAGTCATTTGGTGAAAATGTCATGTTTCATTTGATGGTGGGTATGGCTGAGGGAATCATCCCTCCAGACCGCGGGATTGCCATGGCCAATAGTGGGAATGGTTCGAACGGTTACCCCCCTGTTCAATGGTTTGAGAATCTAAACTACAACCAAGAGGACTACAAACGACTTTGCGAAACCCATTTTAAAGAATCATATACTGATGGACACCTATTAAATGGAGGTCATGACTTTAAAAACTGGTTTTTCACCACCATCACCAATGACACGCGGGTCAAGGATCGGGTTCAAAAATCGATCAATGGGCGACAATGGGACCCCGATTTTTGTCGCACTATTTTGTGTGCGGGTAATTCTCAAATGGTCAAACAGTTCTATTCTGGTAAATCAGGTCAAGTGGAAGCTAAATATCCAGCCTTGGCCAACCACATTGTGGGTGAAGTGCAAGTTTTAGAAGAGAACGCTCTCAACATGGCCTACGCGGACCGCAGTACTTTTGCTGTGATGGCTGGCCGCTTTGCAATGACCGAGGGGATTCTAGATGGAACTGCCTTCAAGGGAGGGGCTAATGATACTTTTGCACGAGGCAATAGAGAGTTTGACGTATGGCCTCCAGGTGAAGCAGGGATTGGGCGGCATTCAAAAAAGAATACAATAGAGCATCGAAGAATTCTCACCAATTTTTTGGATCAAGTGGATGGAAACCTCTTTACGATGTTGCGCGGTGCGCAGATGGTGAGTTTAAAAAGTAAAAAAGATAGGGCTGATAAAATTAAAACTTATATTCAAAATAAATATCCTGATTTATTCGCTAGCGAAGAATATTTAAACGGGATGAAAGACATTGAAAATGTGGATCAGATTTTCGAAAAAATTGATATAATCACGAATTATTTATTCACCCACATGGAAGAAGGTGAATTTCAAAGGATCATTAAGATGGTGCTAAACAAGCTCAAGATGAATAAGCTATCAGGTCGTCTGAATCGGATCAATGTCAATGCGCCAGTTTTTTGGCAACGTCCAATGCTCAAAAATTAATTCAGGCGTTTGGGTGCGGAGGAGAACGTGGTAATGAAAAAACTCTCCCACCTTGGCAATCATTGCAGGGGCAGCTGTGATGGAAACTGAAAGCTTATGGGTGTTGAAAATATCCTCCAAAACCTCTTTTTCGGCTTGAATATGATCCTTGAGTCGCTTTGAGTCCCGGCCCAAAACCTTGAATTTAATCAGCTTACTGAATGGGGGGTAATTCAGCTTTTCACGAAATTTAAGCTCCTGCTGGGCAAAGGCTTCAAACTGATAATTCGCTGCCATTTGAATGGCATGGTGATCGGGTTGATAGCTCTGAAGCACTACCTCGCCCACTCGTTCTGCTCGCCCCGCTCGCCCCGAAACCTGAGTGATCAGCTGAAAAAGCCGTTCATGACTTCTAAAATCAGGCACATGGAGGCCAATGTCCGCCAAAATGATCCCAATCAACGTCACCTTCGGAAAGTCATGCCCTTTGGCCACCATCTGAGTTCCTACCAATACATCGTGCTCACCAGACTTAAAGGCTTCATAGATTGGTTTAAACCCTAACTTGTCAGAAGTGGTGTCCTTGTCTGCACGGACCACTCGTATTCCAGGAAAACTATTCTGCAGATCTTTTTCAACCCTTTGAGTGCCAATCCCCACATGCTTGATGTTGACTGAGTTGCACTGCTCACAACTCAAACGCGGCTTTTCAGAATGACCACAATAATGACAGAGCAACGTTGCGCCTGTTTGAGAATGGGGCTGATGCAATTTTAAACTGACCTCGCAATCCGGACACAAACGGGTTGTCCCGCAGTCTCGGCACACCACGGCTCGAGCCACCCCTCGCTGATTCACAAACAAAATAACCTGTTCTTTTTTTTCCAATCGGTCTTTGATTTTATTAAAAAGAGAATGGGAAAAAATACTGTAATTTTTTTTCTTGAATTCATCTCGAAGGTCCACCACTTCCACCTTTGGCAGGGGCTTTTGATTGATCCTACCTGCTAATTTCGCATGAGTATACTCCCCTTTTATCCCTTTGTAAAGTGTTTCTATCCGTGGTGTTGCGGTGCCCAAAACCAATCGACAATGGGTCATTTTTTTGAGCATCAAGGCCACTTGGTGGGTCTGATAATAGGGGGAGGATTCTTGCTTGTAAGTCCATTCATGTTCTTCATCCATCACGATCAAGCCCAGGTTGGAAACGGGGGCAAATATGGCTGACCGTGATCCAAGTACAACTCGGGCGGAGCCTTTTTTGACACGGAGCCATTCTCTAAGCCGGTCTCCATCGTATAATTTGGAG
>JAUHXI010000165.1 GCA_030426875.1 bacterium | reverse complement strand
ATGGCTTTTGACAGAGCTTCAAACATGCCAGTAATTATTGATCCACGGGCTTCTTCAAAATTTTCCCAGAATTCCCGCTCGGTCATGCGCTCTGATTCAGCGATTCGCTCCAGTTCAAATAAAATGGATCGATCCAGAAGGTCAGGCTTTTGAGCCACCACATTAATCCCATTGAGTCCAATACACCGTCGATAGGAGTAAATGAAGTCATCATCATCTGTAAAAAGTTTTCTCTTTGAACCACCCTCACCGGTCACTGCACGGCAGAGCATATCCGAAACACTTCCTGAGATCGTTTGAATGTTGTCATAGTAAGCGGCATAATGATGAGAAACTTGTTGTATGAGCTCGGTAGTGTTTTTTGGCAGACTCATAACCTCGATTACTGACGGGTCAATCAGACGCTTTAATATCCTTGAAACGGTGGTTTTTGAAGAGCCTTGAGGGCCGTGAAAAACTGGGATGGGATGTGGTATACCTGGCACCAAGGCAGCCACTAAATACACTTGAAACAAGACTTTAGATTCCTCTTTCTTGAATTTCACGAACCTTAAGACTGAGCCCACCTTTCCAGGAGTCTCGGATATAAACTGTTCTTTTTGGTGGTTTTGCCTTCGAAACAAAATAGGAGGATTCTCAATGCCCCATCCGTCTTTAGCTATTTTTATTGCTTCACCTTTTTCATTGCCGAGGTCGTACCAGAAATCATCTTCATAAAAAGCTACTCTATTTTCAAGGTGGTACTCTTTACCATCAAAGTGTGCCCTTGCACTCAACAGGCCAATGGCATCCTTCAGGTGGCATTCAGCAGTGCTTTTTTCCTCTTTTTCCCAACGCAGCTTCATTAGCCACAACCTAAAGCGTTTACTTTGCACTTTAAGTATGATGTTAGATCCATTTTCTCTAATCTGAATGTAGGCTTCGTTAAATTGATCATGAAATAGGGTCACATCTTGTTCCAATATCATTTCCATCAAAAGTTCAGTAGTAGCTTTCCCCTTATCTTTTTCCTCATCCTTATTAGCTTTTTTCTTTGAAGATTTTTTGCTATTTTTTAGTACGTCTTCTGGCAATAAGCCCCTACAGTCTTCTTTTATCCACTTAGCAATAGCACCCTTAGAATGGCCATAGTATCCAAGCCATTGAATAAAAGTCGGTCCACCCCCTTTAGTTGATCCTATTTTACCTTGCTCATCCAGCCATGCATCAGTCGGCTTACCATTCACATCAATGTACTGGCCTCCTGTTGGTCTTTTGCGAAACGTAATGACTTCACCATTGATAATGTGCCTTCCTGAAAGTCTCTCAAGCATCATTTTATTATCCAATTGACTGACCACCTGCCAAAAATCATTCGTTTTTTTGGCTATCTTTGTGGGAGTATTTTGAACTTCTTTTTTCTGCTCCTGATAAGGAAAAGTTTTCATCATTTGAGCCTCAGTGTACTTTGCTTCGTAATTTTCTGACTTGATGGTAACGAGATAAGGCTCTTTCTTATTGTGATAAAAACCTGGAATCCTAAGCACTCTACTAATGTCTTTACAAGCCTCGTCAGAATCAAAATATTTAATCAATCCTCTCACGATTCGATCAAAGTTTTCAATGCTTCCATCTTGAGAAAACCAGTAGCAATGAAGGGAGTTTCTTGTTTCTACAATGGCAGAAGGCATTAGTGGAGATTCTTTTATCTTCTCGAGCTGCTCTTCTTTTGGAATGCCATCAATTTCCATAAACCAGGCATTAACACCTTCACAAAGGTCTTTTTTTCTTTTCTTTGTGAAACGATTGGGGGTAAAAAAGATTCCTGCCCCACTGGAGTTCAAGCTAGCTAGTTGATCGCCATTGAAATTTCCGTGTGGCCCGTGCTTTATCAACTTCATATCTTTAGTAGGCCCATCGTCAAAAGTTTGAATGTAATGATCGAGGAAGTTAGCCAGAAAACGATTAGTAAGATCGGCATGTTTTTTTATGGCTGATACAAGTAAAATATTTTTGATTTTTGATCTGTTTAGGTTTATAATTCTCATGATTTTAGAAAAGGTTACGGAATTAAAATTCTGTGACTTTTTTTATGGCGGTTTAGCTATTTTCTTGAGCATGATACTTAGAGATTAGTTGATAAAATTCCATGATCAGCCTTGTAGGCCTTTCTGAAATCCCTGATTGTTTCTGGGGAGAGACTCATCTGTTTTGATGGATTAGATTCTTTAGATTTCTAAAACTACTCAAAAGAGTCAAAGAATTTACGGTAAGATTGTTCTGATAATGCTTGTTTATGGCTTCATCTAATCCTTTAGAATTTTCAAAGCAGAAGTACATTTCATGAGGATTTTGAGAGTTTAATCCAATCAACTTAAAATCCTTACTTTGGATAACTGAGGCCAATCCAATGTCCTTTGTGAAAAAAAACGTCTCCTGGTCAAGGATTATTTTGCTGGTAGGTTTTTTCATCTTCATTTAATTAATTTTCATAACCTTCGTAGCATGCATACCTCGTTGAGATATCCCTCAGGGAAGTTAAAGCATTACAAAAAAACCCTTTAAATAAAGGCTTTTGAGTTATTTTTCAAAAAAGGTTTGACAGATTTTTAAACGATTAACTCAACGACTCTCTCACAGACAAAGAAAGAGCCCTAGGTTTAATTTCACATTTTGAATCAAATCTCTTAAGTAAATTTCTGGCTGCGCTAATAGCATCGGTAATAAATTTTTTTTTAGCATTAATTTTTCTATTTGCTTTCTTGAAAGTTGATACGAAATCTTTCACCGACTTGGCAAGCCCAATTCTTCCGTTATACCTAATGCCTTCTTTTTGTTTTACGATAATGCAAGCCAAAACACCAACACCGTTTTTTTCTTTGCTTGTTTTAGGCGTGAATTTTTGGCCATTAATTTTCACGTATAAATCCTCAGTATTTATCATTATATCCTCATAAACAAGATTAAATTCTCCTTCCTCACTTTTTTTAACTGACTTTGAGCCATCATTCATATTCAATTCACATTTTTCTAAAAGATATCAATCGAACACTTCACTTTTTTATCAAAAGTGATTTCATTTATTTTTAGATAACCATCTACTTCAAAACAAAAAAGGCAGATAAGAAGACAAAGGTCTGAATATTTATCTTCTTTGTTTCTTTCTTCTTCCAAAGAATAGTTAAAGTGAAGTTGCTCTTCAGGCTCATTGTTTTTTAGTTTTTCATTAATTATAGAAAGTAAGAGGTTTTTTTGAAATTCGTAAACTTTTGCTTTTTTGTTTGATACGCGCAAGTGATGGCCTTTGAAGTGATTCAAATT
>JAUHXI010000164.1 GCA_030426875.1 bacterium | reverse complement strand
AGTTGTAAAATGACAACTTCTTCCTTTGCAGGGTCATTTTTAAAGGACCCCCGAACGCGGGGAGAGTTCCTTGATTTGATAAAATAGTGAACAAAGGATTGAAGATTTATGATTTTCCTATTGTATAAATCTCAAATATAAAATCCTTTGTTCACTATTCGTCAATCATTCCCCGTTGTAGGTCACAAATGAGTTGGAGGTTTCCCAGAGTTTCACTTCTACCAACCGAATGTGATCGGTGAATGCACTGGTGTCTAGTTCGCTCGAATCGTGGTCTTTATAATATTTTTTGATGGATTCAACTAGATTTGGGTCGTCCAGCTGTTCTTTTATATTGGTTTTTAGGTCGACTAACTGGTTCCAGATCCAAATGGCGACATTTTCGGCGGTGGCGATGGGGATGATGTCGTTGAGGAGTTGGTGGTCAAGTTTGTCGAGCACTTTTTTGGTGACCATTTTTTTGAGGATGACAAAATCTATGGTCATCCCGTTTTCACCCACTTCACCCTCAACTGTGACATGGAGTTTGTAGGTGTGGCCATGGGTTCGCTCACATTTGCCATAGTAATTGGGCACGAAATGCGCGGAGTCGAATTTGAATTGTTTGGTGACTTTCATGTTTGATTTATGATGGGTTTATTTTCTAGGAAAGCATAGCAAAAATTGGCTTTATTTGAAATGATTCAAAGTCATGCCTATTTCCATTTAAAAAGCAGATGCCAGGTGGGATGGGACCACGAGATTTTTCTCTTGAAATTTCTTTATCTCAACCCATCTCCACCCTCAAATCCCCATTGAATACCCTACCCCCTCATGTCACCTCTTTTTTTGTTTATTTTTTCTTTTCTTCATTTTTGACCGCAAAAACGAAGCAAAAACGGCTGGGGAGAACACGACGCGGATTCATCTTTATTCCTTTATTCATTGTTTTACCCGCTCGTTTCTCCCCAGTCCCCTGAAATGTCCGGGAAATCAACTCTTATTTATAGGGTTTTGGAATGGTGTTAAAATTTTCATTTAGAATTTATTCAAGTGAAAAATCTCCTGCTCCGTGGGATGTTGCAATTCCATGAAAATGAGGTCTATTGACATGTTTTAAAATTTTGTCTATAATTAGGATGTCGATTTATCACCTAACCCTCCAAAATATGCCCGAAATTAATGAATCTCCAGAATCTCCAGAAGTCGAAGTAAGGAGTGCTCAAGTTAGGGATGGAGCGACAGAAACACTTGAAGATCCAGCTGCGAGGTCGGCAAGGCACCATCATTCCTTGATTCCAGATCCCACTGTTTACTTTGCCCCAGACCTTGATGATCCTGCTGTTGAAAGGTGTGTTGAAAGGTGTATTGAAGCGGATGAAAGGAGGGCTCGCAAGCGAGAAAGAGCTCGTGGTGATGGTATGAGAGAGGATAAAAAAAGACCTTTAAGAAGAAGAGATGGGAGATCAATAAGAAAAAATCAAATTCATAAGTTATTAAGCGACAGAAGACGATATACAAGGGAAAGTCCTGGTAAATAAGTTGATAGATGAAGATTATTGAGTGATTAATTCAATCGTCTCCCCCACATCATGCGTCCGAATCACCGTGGCCCCATTTTTAAGGGCAAGGCGTGTGGCTTTCAAAGTTCCCGGCAGGCGCTCACTGGGAGCTTGCCCCTCAAATTCAGCCGTGAATGATTTTCGAGATGGGGAAACCAAAATAGGACAGTCAAAGGTCTGGAGCTTTTTTAGATGTTCTAAAACCTCCCACGAATAGGACGCCTGGCTCGAAATGTAATGCCCCAAGCCTGGGTCCACCATCAAACGAGACCGATCAATGCCTGCGATTGCAGCCATCTCAATCCCATTTTTCAAAAAAGTGTGAATGACGCCCGACACATCCTCATACTCAAGTGCCTCGATTTTAGCCGTCGACGCGCTGCTTTTGTTGAACATCAGTACAAAACAACAATCTTCTTTCGCAATCAATGGCATCATGTCTGGATCCTCTCGCCCAGAAGATGTGTCATTGATCATCCATACTCCTTTCTCCAAAACCTTTTGAGCCACCGCAGCCTTTGACGTGTCCACACTCACCTTCAGTGCAGGAAAGGTCGAGCGGACTGCCTCCACCACTGGCAAAACCCGGGTCAGCTCCTCCTTAGCCGAAATCAAAGGCGCTTCCAACCCTGCCTGCCCTCCAATGTCCACTGCCCCAGCCCCTTCCTTAACCATCTCATCCACCCGCTGCAAGGCTTTTTCTAATCCATCAAACCGCCCCCCATCATAAAAGGAATTCGGAGTTACATTTAGAATACCCATGATGAGCGGCTTTTGAAAACACATGACGTCAGTGTATATTCTTCTTGTGTAAATACCAATGTAAAATACCAGACCATGAAAAAAAGTACTTCACTCAATTTGTTAGTGGGCATACTCTTGCTCAGTAGTTGTAGCCCTGCGAATTCTAATTGTATTGAGGGGAACTGTGAAGATGGGGTGGGTACTTATCAGTGGGAGCCAGAACGCGGCCAAGAGGTGGGGGGAAGGTATGAAGGGGAGTGGCAAAATGGCATGCCCAACGGACAGGGAAATTATTATTTTGCCAACGGTTCTCATTACGAAGGAGACTTTGTTGATGAGCTATTTGAAGGGGTAGGCACTTTAAATTATGCAGATGGAGGCCTTTATGAGGGGGAATGGAAGGCAGAAGAAAGAGAGGGGGAGGGGGTCATGACCTATACGAGTGGAGATCAATACGAAGGTGAATGGCTCAATGACGAGGCAGAAGGAGAGGGGGTGTACACCTGGCACAATGATGACGTGTATGAAGGTGAGTTCCTTGAAGGTGAATTCAGTGGCGAAGGAACTTTGTTTTACCATAACGGAGAACGTTACGAAGGCGAGTGGGAAAATGGCTTATTCAATGGGTATGGCGAGTACCATTGGCCTGCTGGAGATCATTACGAAGGGGAATTTAAAAATGATAGTCGAACGGGGGAGGGAATCTACTATTATTCCAACGGCGACCGCTATGAAGGGGAATTCGTCAACAGTTTGTATGAGGGGCAGGGGACTTATTTTTCTGCTGAGGGCCCCATCCTTCAAGGTGCCTGGATTCAAGGCCAACTGCTCTAAAGAGGGTGATGCTGAGGGGTGAATGAGATTTCCCATCTAGAGCTTAAAGGTTTATAATCACTCTAGAAAAAAATCATTTGAATCGTATGAAAAAAGTCATTCTTATTCTCGCCCTCCCTCTCATTTTATCCAGTTGTGGCGGAGACATCATTGAGCCACAGCCAGACGAAACACCCGAGGTCGTTGA
>JAUHXI010000163.1 GCA_030426875.1 bacterium | reverse complement strand
AGACAATCAGAGTGATTATTACCCTGCCTACCTCAAGGGAATGGGGGTTATTCTGATTTTATTTTTTGGATGGTCAACCCTCGTCACCCTAAAAAAATTGACTGATAATAAACCGGGCATAACCCTAAATAAACAAGGCATTATCAACAACTCTGGAGCTATAAAAAATGATTTGATCGCATGGGACGATGTCATCAACATTCAAACAAAAACAGTGAATAAAAATGATTTTTTAATCCTCATCGTCAATAACCCAGACCACTACATTGATCAAATCACAAACCCCATCCATCGAAAACTCATACAGATCAATCAAAAAATGTTTGATTCACCGCTGGCGCTAACATCCATCTCGCTTAAATGTAGTTTTGAAACATTAGAGAAATTGATTCGAAGTGAATGGGATAAAAATAGAACGTGATTCAAAACCAGACAATTCCCCACCTGAATCAACGCCATACCAATCAGTGTTTAATTTTAAAACTTAGAATTTAAAATTTAAAATTACTCAAGGGGGACACAAAGCAGCACTTGACTAAAGACCCATTAAGGAATTAAGATGCTTTCGCTTAAAAAGCATTTTATTATTTAAGAAAATTTAATATGGGGTTTTTTCAAAAAGTTAAAGAAAAATTAGGCATCGGTGGTGTTAAACTTGAATTAGAAATACCAGGTCAAGCCAGTAAATCTGAGGGGGAAATAAAAGGGAAAGTGATTCTAACCACCAAACGTGAAGAAGAGGTTATACACCTAGAGGTGGAGCTAAGAGAAACACACACGAAAGGGAAGGGGGAGCATAAAAGAATTAAAAATTATACCCTTGGAAAAGTTAAAGTGGATGCAGGATTCACCATTAAACCCGGTGAAAGCAAGGAAATCGAGTTCAATTTGCCATTTAAAGCAGCCATCGACAACAATGATGCTCTACAAAAAATGGGAGGTGCCTTGGGCATGTTAGGTAAAGCTGGCTCCATGCTGTCCGATGAAAGCTTTGACTACCGGGTGCATGCCATGGTTGATGTTAAAAGTGCTGCCCTAGATCCAAACAGAATTCAAGAAATACGTTTGGTTGCATAACAAATAAATCTAGTAGATCTTTAGCCCCTGTTTGAATACATTCAAACAGGGGTTTTATCAAAAGTTGAATAAAAAAAATTAAACTGAAGCATCAAAAAAACCACCCTAAGATCAGGTGGCAGCTTTTTTGTTTTAAGGAGGTGGTTCGTAGCAGCAGAGGTTTGCTATCTACGTCCAGAGGATAGAACCAGCTCGTAGCAAACGTGCTTGCTATCTACGACCACAGTCATACTATCACGAATACAAAATTTATGCAAGGGATTTTTTTGGATCACCCTCTTTTTAGTTTGAAGAAATTTTGGCTCAGTAGATTTTTTCCTTGAATAAATTCTGAATGAAAATTTTAATGCCATTCCAAATCCCATAAAATAGGAGTTGATTTTCCGGGCATTTCAGGGGTGAAATGGAGGGCTAGGGTATTACAGTGGGAGTTGAGGTTGAAGTGAAGAACGTTTCAAACTAAAAATCTACTGAGCCATTTTTTTAGGGGAAGTACTCTAATATGCAGGGAGCAGGAATGCCTACTCCCTACAAAGTTAAAATTAACCACTAATCAAGGCTAAAAGAGACTCTTCAGTTTGTGGGCCAGACACTCTATCTGTCTCCACACCTTCTTCGAAAAATATGTATGTAGATTGCATTGCAACCCCATTATTCTTCAAAAAATCTACATCATTGTCAAAGTCAACCTGGAAGGCGACAATATCAGAATTCTCACCTATAGCCGCTTCAACTTTATCTGCATTACCACGGCAAACAGGGCACCAATCAGCATAAACATCCACAAACACATCATTTCCATCCTCAATAGCTTGTGCAAAAAGCTCAGCAGAATAAGGCTGAAGTTCACCAATTGTATAACTGGCAACTGCAGGCTCAGCTAACTCATCCAAATCCACTTCCACTTCGACCTGATCATCCTCTAAGGCAACCTCTACTGGCTCATCTTCTACAGAAACCACCCCATCATCACCCATTTCTAAGTTGGACTCCGTATCATCCATATCATCATCTACCATTATAGACTCGCCACCTATGCTAGAATGACTGGAAGCATCCCCATCAGAATCCTCCACCGAAGCTTCTCCACAAGCCGAAAGAGTGAGCGTGGCCAAAATCACCATCGCCATAAAAGGCAAAGATAAATCTCGCTTTTTTGATTGAGAATCACTCATAAAATAAAAAATTTATGTTTTAAAAATAAGCATGCTAAACTTAACAAATGGAAAACATAAAGAACGTAGCCTGAGCTACGAATGATCGGAAGACAAAAGATATAAAATTTTTGTGATAGGCATATTAAGAATATAGCACAATCAAATGAACCACGATAAAGAACGTATTTGGTTCCTCAAAGACATCAACATCTATGAAGGAATCAGCGAAAAAACCCTCTGCCTTTTAGCACCAAAGGCCTATGAAGAAGGGTTTAAAAAAGGAACTCAGATTTATACTCCGCATGAAAAAAATCAAAACATCTACGTCCTTAAACATGGAGAAGTGATTTTATATCATAGTAAAAACGGCAAACGGTCCGTTTTTGACACTTTGGGGTCAGGAAGTGTTTTTGGCACCTTTGACCCCAGCCAAGAAAACCCCACCCACTTTGCCGAAACCACCAAGCGAACGGAGTTATGCATTACGCCCCTAGATGAATTTCAAAAAGTAATCCATCACCACCCCGAGATCATGTTGAATTTGATGCAGCGGATGGCATACCGAATTCAAGATTATGAAACCAAAATGCGAAACAGCATCGAAACTGCCTCAGAACGAGTCTATTCTGAATTGGAGCGGCTTCAAAAAAAACGACAATTCAGCCTGATTGGCAGGTTCATGCCCATCCCCTTGCAAATCACGCATGAAAAGTTGGCGGAGCACACCAATTTAAATCGAGTGACAGTAACACGGTCACTGAAGAAGCTGAAAAATGAAGGCTTGATTACAATCAATGGAAAAGGAGTAATTGAGATTAGGAAGTGATTTTTTTACCCAAGTAGAACCTTCAAAACCTTTTGATAATGCAAACTCTTATCATAGGCTTTTTTGTATGTTTTTTCTTTAATCAAAAACTTAATACAACGCTCATGATTAAACTTCGCCGGGCCCACTTTATCACCTTTTTTTGCCATATAAGTGATATTAGAAACCGCCGGATCACTCTCAAGTTCATCTACATTTTCAATGCGATCTAAAACCCCCTCTTTTTGGGCATAAATCTCCATCATCGAC
>JAUHXI010000162.1 GCA_030426875.1 bacterium | reverse complement strand
CTCCAACAAAGAATTAACCAGCACTCGAGTACACAACTTCAAAAAAATGAAACGGCGACGCATTGCCTTTCAAATCGGCGTGACTTACGACACCAAACCAAACAAACTCGAAAAAATCCCCCAACTCGTCCAAAAAATCATGGAAGGGATTGATTTAGTCGATTTTGATCGCACTCATTTTAAAGAATTCGCCCCCTCCAGCTTAACCTTTGAGATTGTTTATTTTATCAGTTCCAACGTCTATAAAGAATACATGGATAAGCAGCACGAGATCAACATTGCCATTCTCAAGGCCTTTGCGAAAGAAAAGATTGAGATGGCCTTCCCGACGCGGACGGTGCATATGAAACAAGCTTGATGTCCATCAATTTCATTTCTCTAATGGAAAATAGTAGAGGGTAAATTGACCCAGGCGATCATCTGTCTCACACTGAAATCCATGGCCTACAATAATGTATGAATTAAGGTTTTTTAGATGTGAAACAAGTTCAGATTGAAAAGAAAAGGCTTGAGTTTCGCATTCATTTGAAGGTGTTTCGAAAAATGCCTCTCCAGACTCAAGTGATTCCAGCCAATACTCATTTCCCAAAGAAACCAAGCTCTGAAGTAATTCATCTTCAGAGTCAGTCACTTGAATTTGACTCAGCATTTCATCTAAGCGCAGCGCATTTCCCTTCTCATCAAATTCAAATTGTAACTCGCTAGCGTCATGTGAATCAGAAGGATAAATAGAAACATCTAAATTGCCTTCTTCTCCTATCGTTAGTTGAAACATAAAAAAAGGAGATAAGGTTTTATCCGTAAAGCTGATCCTATGAAATGTTTCTCCTCCCTCTTGAAAAGTACCTTCAAAGCTCAGTTGATCAGATTCTAAGGCTTTTTCTAAAATAGGAAGGTGTGAGCTTTGAGCGTGAATGAGCTGATCATTTAAGGCATCCAGTGCTTTTTGAATCAGTTCATATGCTTCCCCCTGACTCTCCTGCTCAAAACGATCCAGATAGTAGAGGCCCAGAGAATACACAATCTCCTTGTCTGTTTCTAGCTCAATTAAATCCGATTTAGAGGTGGTGGGATCCATGTATTTTGCTGGCATAAAACTTCTTTCAATGACCAGTACTTTGGCTTCTTCCAATAACTCCTCCAGCTCATTTGCAACCTCTAGAGACGGTGGATTTGTATCCATAGGCTTTATTTGATCAGTCAAATCACTTTGAATGTAGCCAGCCATGCGTTCATTTTGCTCTTGAACAAGCATTTGAAGGATAGGATCATTCAATTCACTTTGAGAAAGCTTATTTTTCAATTCATCCACATTCGTGATTTTATTATCAGAAACCCGAACGTCCACCCATTCTAAAATATTGTCTGAGGTTAAAAATGGGTTAATAACCTCCGAATTAAAACCAAATTCAATAAAATCCTCCGTGGTGTCCTGAGGGTCAATAAAAATCATCAGTTCATTTGATTCTATATCACCAAAATAGGGAAAACTAAATAAATCAGGATTTTCTGGGTAGCTAGCAAGATGCTGAGAATTCATGGCCTTCTCTAAAAGTTTCACTTTTAATTTGGCGGAAGCCGTGTCAAATTGGGCCATTTTTTCAATATAATTTTGAAGAACAGCCTGAGCTTGACTCCTTTTTTCCGTTTGACCTCCAATGTCAAAAACAGAAATTTCTAAGTGATAGGTGTCAATTGAGCTGTCATATCCTCCTCCAAAACCGCTAATCATAACATCTGCTTCTTCAGCTAAAGATTTAATTTGAGCGGAAAATATTTCTTTATTCAAGTCAAAATCATCTCTAAACCATACAGAGTCATCAATCCAATCAGAACTTTCAACAAAGTCTAGCCAGTCTTGATTTTTTAGTTTAATCAAATCCTTAATCCAGAGTTCTTTTATATGGCCCCTTTGTAACTTCGATTGAACTTCCTCTAAATTGAGAATTTGACCTTCATCACCAATAATCAAAGGAATGTCTTCTCCCATACTCTGGGAATTAGGCCGTTCAAAGACAAAACTAACATCATAATCTTCACTAATTCGCACAGACACATCTGCACTTAAATCAGGATCAGAAAATTTAAAAATTTGAAAAGTTGTCATATCCCCATCGGGATAAGATTCGTCTCCCAAGTAAATCAAATGATCACTATTTTTAATGGCTTCCAAAGCCTCAATTTTAGAGGCAAGAGCCTCATCTTCTAAAGTGGGAGGGTTTTTTTTAATCTCATCGATGGTTTGATTGATAATTTCTTCCGCATAGGCCGTGTTGTACCAACTAAAGCCTTCAAAAGTAAGAGTGATGACTAAAACGAAGGCCAATCCAAAAGAGACAATTTTACTGAATTTCATGTGTTTTATGTGATGAAGTAAAGCTTGTGGAGCCGAAACAGATTCTTGTTTCATAAAATGAGCATGCAGAGTTTGCTTCAGACGTGCCTGATGAAGAGGTGTTTCAATTTTGGGCAATGAATTTCCCTGTGATTTTTTAGAATCAAAATGGTGCATGTTGTAATAAAATTTAAGCTCACTTCCATTAATGCTGAGTGAGAAAAAAAGTTGCATCCGAATGAACTTCTTTTTCAAGAATTTCCCGGCCTCTTTTTAAAAGGGATTTAATAGTGTTCTCTTTTTTTCCAAGAATAACTGAAATCTCCTTTATTTTTTTTCCTTCAAAATACTTTAAACAAATTACTTCTTGATATTTCAAAGACAAGTTTTGAATGGCTTTTTGGAGCAATAAAAATTGCCGATGTTCTTTTAATTCAGCCTCCGCACTTTTTAACTCTTCTTCAACACCGTACTCTCCGACTGGTTCCCACTGAGAGGATTCCAAAAGCATGTCCAAAGAGATATTTCGAACCTTATTTTTTCTAAAATAATAGGCAATTTCATTACTCGCTATTCGATATATCCAAGCAGAAAAAGGAATATTGCGCCATTTAAATTGAGATATCTTTTTAAAGACGATAAAAAAAACATCCGAAGTGATGTCTTGAGCAGGAGCCACCTCACCAACACGTCTTAATGTGTAATTTAAAATAGGCGAATAGTACTTTTCAAAAAGAAGTTCAAATGCTTGAGGGTCATATTTTGCTTTTTCAATCAGTTTTTCTTCAGATAAATCAGACATAGACGTATAAAAATCATAAATGTCACAATTGCATTAATGATTCTTTTTAAAAAAGGTTGCAACTTTTTTCAATACCCCATCGCCATCGGAATCACATCTTGCTCCATAATCTCACCCACTTTTTTAGCGTGCTGCAAATTAAATTGACCAACCTTCGTCCGCTCCAATGCCGTCAAATAAC
>JAUHXI010000161.1 GCA_030426875.1 bacterium | reverse complement strand
AGCGACAATGGGCCGTTCGGATTCGTGATATTCAAATTCTTTCAGCATGTTCACCGCCCCACGAGCGAGTCCTTCCACGTTCGTAAATTCCGTCATCATCAGTGATGGGTTGGAATATTTGGCCATGATGTAGCGAAACGGTGCGTCAGTGACGCCGTCCATGGGAGATAGACCGATGATGGGGGATTTGAGGGTGTCCCAGAAGCCGCGCATCTAAAAAATATTAAATGTAAAATATTAAATATTGAATTTTGATTTGTTTACATCCTACTTTAACATTTAAAATTCAAAATTCAATATTTAATATTTTAAATGGACTTCTGTTAGAATTGAACCATCAATAAAGATAATTTAAATGAAAGTTCTAAATAATACTCAGCTAGAAGAATGGTTTCACACTCAGCAAATAGCTGGCGGTTTCAGAGTCAAACTCGACCAAGATGGCTTAGGTGAACCCTGGCAAGTTCAAAAAAACAACCCTTACCCCATCTCCCGCTCGGACCAAGACTTTCACCGGGCTGTTGCAGTGACGATTGAGTCAATTGGGAATCAGCCAAAAAAGAAGTGGTCTCAATTCATGGTGGAGATGCTGAACACTCGAAAATACAAAGATTTAGACATCAATGGGATCATTTTAATGGCCCGAACTGAAGTCGATGGCAAAAAATATTACCTTGTTCAGGCAAAAGCCGAAGGGGGAGCGCTGAATCAAGTGAATTCCGTTTTTTTGACGACCACGATTCAGGCCTCCTTCTCCAACGCTCAAATGAACCCTGGCAAGATTCCTTTGTGGAATGAATTGGCACCGGATTTGAGTGGGGAAAATCCAAACACAAAAGTGGCGCCAAGTATTGAGGATCCTGGGATTTTTTATGGGAAGCACAATCTGTTGGCCATGTGCGATCTGTCACTCGAAAAAGCGGACTCTTTTTCAATTCCAAGTAATTACGTTTGGGCGGATCGAGAGGGGATTCGCCAGCTCCAACTGAGTGGCGATGCCGCGCAGTTTGTGGGGCAGGTGTTGGGGACGTTTGAGTGAGAGGGTGTGAGACTTTAGTGTGTGATAATAATACTTTCTTTGATAGAATAGGTAGTAATAAAAGTTATTGTTATTTAGAAATGAAATTTTACAAAATTAGTAAATTTGAATCTGCTCGAAGACAACTTGAAACAGCAATAAAATTATTTTTTAATGATGAAGATTATGTGTCAATTCATACACTTGCTGCAGCTGCCAATCAAGTCCTCGTAGACTTAGCAAAAGAAGGGGGGATTTTGACAATAGAAGATGTATACCTTAGGTATATTAAAAAGGATAAGCATAAAGAATTTATTAATAAAGTGAGAGAGGCACAAAATTTTTTTAAACATGCTGATAGGGATCCTGGGGCTGATTTAAGCTTTAACTCTGAAATGAATGATATTTATCTAATGAATGTAACTGCAGTTTATGAGCAATTATCAGATAATCTCCCATTTTGGATTCACTCATACAAAGTTTGGTTCCTAATGAATAATTTTGATCTTTTTGATACCTTAAATGAGCCACATTTTTCTAAATTATATGAAATGTCTCAAAAAAAATATACAAAATTGGATTATATAAAATTGAGGCGGGAAGCTGATACGTTGATAATTTGATTAATAAAAAATTCAAGATAAATCCATGAACCAAAAACTCAAACCCATCATCGCCAAAGCCCCGCATTCCCCGGGCATCTACAAATACTTCGACGAAAAAGGGGTATTGATCTACGTTGGTAAGGCCAAAGACCTGCGTAAGCGTCTGCAAAGTTACATCCGACCCAGTGCTAAGCACGGGATCAAGAATCAAAAGTTGATGGAGGCGGCGGATTCAGTGGAGTGGGTCGAGGTGAATTCAGACATGGAAGCACTCATTCTTGAAGACAATTTGATTAAAGAAAATCAGCCCAAGTACAACGTCCTCCTCAAAGACAGCAAAACCTTCCAGTACATCAAGGTGACTCGGCAAAACGAGTATCCCGAACTCCTGACCGTCCGGCGTATTGAAAAAGATGGGGCCAAATATTTTGGGCCCAAAACCAATGGAACGGATGTCCATCGTATTGTGGAATCGGCAAAGCGAATTTTCAAATTGTGCAGCCAAAGGAACATCACCATTGACCCGAATGGGACACCGCTCGAAGGCGCCAAGGTGGCTGTAAAAGTGGGAGGAACGGCTGCCAAACGCCCCTGTTTGGATTATCACATCAAACGCTGCAATGGTCCTTGTGCTGGCATGGTCACGCCCGAGGAATATTCAGAGCAAATTGAACCCCTGCTCCGTTTTCTTTCAGGTGATTTTAAGCCGGCGATTGAATCCCTCAAAATTCAAATGATGGCTTATGCCAAAGCCCAAAAATTTGAACGCGCGGCTTCATTGCGAGATCAAATTGCCGCCATTGAACGTTCTGCCGAAAAGCAGGTCATCACCGACACACTGTTCTCCGAGCGAGATGTGGTGGCCTATGTAGAGGACCTGGGTAAAAACTATTTCGTACTCTTTCAAATTCGAGGAGGTCGTCTCATCAATCAAGAAAAATTCATTTCCCAAGGGGAAGATTCTCCCACTGAAATCATGGAGGCTTTTTTGATGGATTATTATGCCCGCGCGGCAGACATTCCGAAAGAAATACTGATCTCGATAGCGCTGAAGGAAATGAAAGTGTTGGAGGAATTCATCAGCTCTCAAACCGACCGACGGGTTAAAATCTTAGCTCCAAAACTAGGACACAAAGACAAGCTTATTGCTCTGGCTGAGAAGAATGCTCGAAGCTTCGCTCAGCAATCCCGGGTGCGCTGGATGGCGGACGAGAGAAAGGGTGAAAAGGCCCTCAAAGATTTAGCTGAGGCCCTCAAGTTGCCCGAGCCGCCCAAGCGAATTGAGTGTTATGACATCAGCCATATTGGAGGGACTGAGACGATTGGAAGTATGGTGGTTTTTAAAAAGGGAGAGCCAGCTAAAAAGGATTACCGCCAATTCCGCCTGCGTAGTACGGCCAACAAGAATGATGATTTTTTGAGTATGGAAGAGGTGATCACCCGGCGGCTCAATTATTTGCCGGCTCAACTCCCCAACGATTACAGTTTGGGGAAGCTTAAGAAAGCTCAGGCTGAAGGTTTTTTCAATGAGTTCCCTGATTTAAAAGAGATTCCTTATAAAGATTTTTATGTCCTTCGCCACAAAAAGAAGGTGGTGGCTCACGGTCATGTGGTTCATCAGTCAGAGAAGGTGGACGAAGTTCGGCATTTGTGGGTGGATGAAAAAAATCGTGGCCATAAATTGGGCTATTTTATTTTGAACAAACTCATTCAAAGTTCCA
>JAUHXI010000009.1 GCA_030426875.1 bacterium | reverse complement strand
TCATTGAGCAATTCTAATTTTAGGATTAATGAGTGGTAAGTGGCTGTATTCAATCGATAGCTTAATCGTTAATTGCTACTCGTTAATCGTTGAAAATGAAAACTCATTATCAAACTCTGGGCATTGATCAAGCGGCTAATGACAATGAAATAAAGAAGGCTTATTTTGATTTGGCCAAAAAATATCATCCTGATTCGGGTGATGATGATCAGGTGAAGCACTTTCATGAGCTTGTTGAAGCGCATAAAATCCTTTCAGATAAAGATTTAAGGCAGGCTTATGATGCTACTTTGAAGAAGGGTTTGGAAAAAATCAACGAGGCAGAAGAGACCTTTTCTAAAATGGGGTTTTCTAAAAAACAAGGTGAGCGTGAATCTTATCGAGATGATGAGCTTAAAGTGTTTCATAAAAATCGATTTCGAAAGGCTATATTTAGGGTGGTGGCATCGAGTCTTTTGGCAATATGTGTTGGAGCCTCATTCTCCATTCTTGTGGAGGGTAAGTGGTTGATGGGAGCTTTGAGTGGTTTATTCATTGGTCTCAATCGGTCATTGAGAAAAAACTTTGAGATCACGGTGGTCATTCAAAAACAATTCAACCTGTTGTTGTGGTGTTTATTTGGAGTGGGCATGGTCTATTTTGCTAGCTTTATTTTTAAATTATTTTAATGCGATTCAAACAATTCTTTTTTTTGGCAATGGCCGTTCTATTATTTTTTGGAAATTCAGTTGATGCATCTGCCGATGTTTTAAATCCTGGTTACAAACCGCTGAGTTTTTGTTATGAAATTGAAAACATTCAGGACTATCCGAACCATCTTTTTTTTCTTTTTGAAGCCCGGATTGGAAACTCAATTGATCAAATAAAATCGGGGGACTGTTTAGGTTTTTATAAGCTAGGAGACGCCACCTTTTATGCCATCGAAAAAGATGATTTTGACGAAGAGGCATTTTTAGAAGATCAATATGCCTACTTTCAAGACAATACGAATGCCTTGCCTGGCTCCTACAAGCCTCAACCCTACGGGAACGTGCTTGAGGGTGACCCCTTAGAAAAAATTGAAACCATTTTAGAAATCACCGAGCTCAATGCAGATCGCTTTGAGCTTGAGGAAATCGAAACAATTGAGCACTTTTCTGAGTCAGATGGCTCTATATTGCCTGGTGGCGAAGCTGAAAAAAATTCATTCATCAACTGGTCAAAAGTTAAGTTTTACCTCATTCCACTGGTCTCAACAATCTTTTTTGAATGTCTGGTTTATTTGATTTTTATCCGAAAAAAGCCCCTAAAAATTGTAGGAAAATGTGCCTTGATTCAGATCCTCACAAATCCATTGGCAAATTATGTCTTTCTGCTGACTGTAATGTACTATCCAATCTCTTTTTATGCCATCGAAGTGGGGGTGATTGTCGTTGAGATTTTTTTGATTAAATGGTTATTCAAACTCAATTATAAAAAAGCCATTGCCCTGTCCATACTGGCCAATGTCATCACAGCTGCCATAAGCTTTGTCTTTCCAGATCTTATGAGCTGGCTTACGGGTTTATTTTGATCGATTTGGCATTTATTCAACGCACTGATTTTGTTAGTATGGATTTAGATTCACTCAATAACTTTGACACCATGAAATCATCACTCAAAAAACTCTCCTTCCTTGTTATCTCATTTCTTGCTCTTCCCATGACCACTTTGGCTCATGGCATTGGGAATCATTCACATGTAGATGGGGGGTTTCATTCATCTCTTGGATTTGAACATTTGATCGTGGGAGGTTTAATTGGGTTGGTTATTTATAGGATCATTAAAAAATTAAATTAATCATGAAAAAAGTTTTTATCGGTTGTGACCATGTTGGATTTGAGCTCAAAGAAACGCTCATTCCCTATCTGCGTGAATTAGGATATGAAGTGGAAGACAAAGGAGCTTTTGAATACGACAAGGCGGATGATTATCCGGACTTCATTGTGCCGGTTGCTCGAGCGGTGGCTGAAGATCCTGAAAATTATGTGGGGATTGTGATGGGTGGGTCAGGTCAGGGTGAGGCAATGGCAGCTAATTCAGTCAAAGGCGTGCGGGCTGCTTTATTCTATTCCTCGGCGCTTCCTACTCAGGCTGTGGATGTGAGTGGTCGACAAAGTGAGGATCCTTTTGAAATGATTCGTTTGACCCGTGAGCACAACAACGCGAATGTGCTTTCTCTTGGCGTACGATTCATCACCGAAGACGACGCTAAAAAGGCTGTTAAAATGTGGCTCGAAACTCCATTCACTGAAGAAGAAAGGCACGTGAGGCGGATTGAAAAATTTAAAAATGTCACTTGAGTTCATGGTAACTGGTCAGCTATTAAATAAACTTAAAGAAGCCCTCCAAGCTCTTGCACTACCTTATGAGGATCAAATCAAGTCTTTTCCTAATTTTGCTGTTGTGACGGATGAGTTGGTTTTAGGGTATGATGAAATCTTTCAAAAAATAAATCAACTAGATGACAATGGAAATTTGAGTGAAGGCCAACTTGCGGCTCTTAAAAGCATTGACGATTATTCTGAATATTTATCTAAAAACCACAAAAGTATCTTTTTAGAGCCTAAAAAACTCAAGACAGATGAAAAATGGGAAAAGATGAGGCAGTTGGCAATGAGCGCACTGAATGTAATGGCCTGGAAATTAGAAAGACCCAATTTCTCCCATTCAATTTATATACAAGCTGATTAAACCATTAAGATGAACAAAACAAGAATCAAAATCACCCCTTCCATTCTCGGCATCGATTACGGTCGTATGAATGAGCATTTGGCTGAACTCGCACCCTTTTCTGACATGTTCCACGTGGATGTGATGGATGGGAATTTTGTGCCGAATTTGACGATTGGAATGCCAATAGTGAGCTGCATCAAAACAGATGTTCCGCTTGACTGTCATTTGATGATCCGCAATCCGCATCGATATGTGGAGCAATTTGTCGAAGCGGGGGCTGATTCCATCACCATTCATGCCGAAGCTAGCCTTCACTTGGCGCCAGATGTAGAAAAAATCAAGAAGGCTGGTGCTAAAGCTTGTGTAGCCATCAATCCCGAAACCCCTGTGGAAAAAATTGCTGCTGTTTTGCCAATGTTAGATATGGTGCTAGTGATGTCCATCAATCCTGGTTTTGGCGGTCAAAAGTTTATGCCGGAGGTTTTAGAAAAAGTGCGATGGATCCGGGAGCATTATCCCAATTTAGACATTCAAATCGATGGGGGTATCAATGATGAAACGGCTCCTTTGGCGATTGAGGCTGGGGCGAATGTGTTGGTGAGTGGGTCCTATATTTTGAAGTCAAGGGATTATGAAGGAGCAGTGGCTAGTTTAAAAAAAAACCGATGAGCGAAAATAGAATCTGTGAACATAATGGCCATTAGCTCACCGTTTTTTTATTAGTTAATACGGTACAGAATCTGTAGGGGTGGGAACTTATGATTTGATAAATTTCTACTGGTCTTATAAAAGGGAATACAACAGTACTGTTGTGGAAAAAAATATTAAGAACGGAGTTGAGGTGAGTGAAAGGTGCAGTAGTGGATTGGATTGAACCGATGACAACACGATTAGAAATCAATATGGAGCCCCGATGGCCTACCTTTACATTCAAAAAATTGAGGATAATGGTTGCGAAAATATTGTTTATTTATTGGAGTGGAAGAGGCTTAGTCTCAACTTTTTATTCTACATCATTACTTTGTTTCTAATTTTCCCATCGATTGATTTTTTCGTTCGTAAAAAATCTGTCCATTTTCGTGGACATTCTTAAAAGAATCCATTATATTGCTTGAGTAAGTAGTCTACTCACTCCCATTTTTAAAATGAACATTTCTTTGTTCGATGTTGCTGGCCCGATCATGGTTGGCCCTAGTAGTTCTCACACCGCTGGTGCCTGCAAAATTGGCCAGATGGCCCGTGCCCTGTTCAATGGGACCCCCACCGAGGTTGATTTTTATCTCTACGGCTCTTTTGCAACGGTTTATCAGGGGCATGCCACTGATCGAGCCCTTTTAGCTGGTGTCATGAAGCTGAGGACTAGTGACCCCCGTCTTCAAGATGCGTTTGACATTGCAGCTCAAAAAAAACTCAAATACCGCTTCATTCCCATTAAAAAAGATGTGCCAGAGCATCATCCCAACACCGTACGGATCATTCTTAAAAATAAGAAGCAGAATTTGAGTGTGGTTGGCTCTTCTATCGGGGGTGGAAAAACCAAAATCACCTTTGTGAATGATGTTCCTGTCGACTTTGAAATGATGGCAGGTCGCTTTTTTTCCATCTTGATCGGACATGATGCAAAAACATTTTCGCTCGGTCCGCTTTACCGTAAAATGGAAGATTGGGGTTCGGTCATTGCCCGGCAACAGACGATTTGTAGTACTAAAAGAGAAAATCATTGCATCACAGTTATTAGTATCGAGGATGATTATCTTAAATTGGCTCAAGTAATGGAATTGGAGAAGTTGCCTGGCGTAGAGTTTGTGAGAGCCCTGACAAAATTGCTCAAATGATTTTTAGTTAAATTACTCTTTTTAAGCTAAATTTTAAGCTCAAACTAATGAACTATCAATTCAACAACTGCGAAGAACTCATTGCCTTGTGTAAACAGGAAAAATTACGTATTTCAGATGTTGCCATACGTCGCGAGATGGAGCTCTTTAAAAAAAGTCGACCCTGGGTTCGCAACAAAATGAAGGCCGTTCGAGACACTATGAAAGAGGCGATTGATTTGGGGGTCAAATCCACCAAAAAATCAAAGTACGGTTTGGTGGGTGGCGACGCAGTTAAGGTGTATAAAAACATCAATAAATCGGGTAAATTTTTACACAGTAAAGTTGCAGTTCGGGCGATGGCTTATGCCATTGCGACCAATGAGCAAAATGCCAGGATGGGTAAGATTGTGGCTTTTCCCACAGCAGGTGGTTCGGGTGTTTTGCCGGCGGTGCTTTTTAGTACTTTTGAACACATGAAGTCAAGCAAACGCAAGATGCTTAATGCGCTTTTTACCGCTTCAGCTTTGGGGATTGCGATTTTAAAGCATGGAGGGACCTTTTCGGCTGCTAAAGCGGGTTGTCAGGCAGAGGTTGGGGTTGGAGTGGCCATGGCGGCTGCTGGAGTGACCGAGATGAGAGGGGGTACGCCTGAGCAATGCTTGAATGCGTCGGCGCTTGGCCTTAAAAATATGCTGGGTTTGGCTTGTGACCCTCTGGGCGGTCTGGTTGAAGTTCCCTGTGTCAAACGTAATGCGATTGGGGCGACAATCGCCATGGCAGCTTCGGACATGAGCATGATGGGGGTGGAGAGTGTAATTCCTATGGATCAGGTGGTTGAGGCAATGATGAACATCAGTGCAAGCATGAGTGAGACTGTACGAGAGACGGCTTTGGGTGGTCTGGCTGTGACTAGAGTTGGTCTTAAGTTGCGTGAAAAAATGGGGTTGCCTCCGATTCCGGAAAAGTATTTGGACTGGAGGAATAAAAAACCCAGTGCTAAAAATAAATGTGGAGGTTGTAATGGTTGTGGGTGAGTGCGAACTTCTTGCAAGTTGTAGTGACATTGGTTACAATGACCAGGCTCCTTTTTACCGCATTTAAAAAGTCGAGCAAAATGCATGTGGAGATTGAATTTCATGAGAAGGGATAACAAAGAAGTTTAAACCCCATTCAAGAACATGGGGTTCCCGCAAAATGCAAGGCGAGGGTTTTGTGCAGCAAAAGGGAGAAGGGTATTTTGTGGGGAAAAGGAGGGGCTTGCGAAGGCTGGAGCGTCAATGTGAGAACATTGATGTGTAGGCCGTAGCAAAGCTCCGACGTGCGCCTGTAGCTCAGGGGATTAGAGCGTCCGGTTGCGGTCCGGGAGGTCGCAGGTTCGATTCCTGCCAGGCGCACCACCACCCAGATTCATGCTCCAGCTTGCGAATCTTGATCACTCACGTGATTAAGCTTCTTCAGCTTACGCATGAATCTGGGTCCCTACCCCAAAAAATACCCTCCGCCCTTCTTGTTTTCTGCCTGCGGCATAAATCTAAGAATCCTCGCCTCGCATTTTGTGGGGACCCCGTTTAGCTGCAAGGCTTCGACCTACGAATGTGTCTCTATCGAGCCACTTTTTTTAATCTTAACGTTTAATTGCGTGGAGAATGGAGTCGGTCTACCCTTGCTTCCAATTTAGCTCTCAAGGGGCTTTCCTTCTTAAGCAGACTCATAATTTTACTAATTTTGTTTAGATTATTTCCCGCTAAAATACCACTTCCATCATTATAAATGATGATGGCTAAATCACTCCGATCAAGACACTGAATTCCGTTGGAGAGTTGAAAAATAGATTGTAAACCTTGCTGAATGCATATTCTAAAGGTCAGCAAGGGATTGGCTTTCCAGCACTCTTTCTCCTTATCCCAAGGCGATTCAAGGCCCATTTGATAGTCAAATTGACCGAGTCGAAACTGAAACGCAAAAAATTGCAAATAACTTTTGAATCCACCGATCGAGTCTGGAACGAAGTGACCTTTTTCTAGATTGTATGATAACTGTTCACTTTTGAAATGTAAATCCCCTATCTCGGGTTCATCATCTATTCGACAACCGTTCCGCAGCTAGGTGTTCTCTGTGTGTTCAGGTGTTGAAAACAGAACCACATTTGGGGGAAGTCGTTCTCCTTCTTCGTGAATATCGGCGTAGAAGGCTAATAGTCGTTTCACACTAAAACCTCGATCCTTGAGGAAGGGGTTCAGCCTCCCAATAGGAGTTGCTCCCATAAACTTCAAAAACTCGCGGTGGTTCTTGCTCATGGATGCGCCACTTGCTGCCTCTACTTGGGCAATTTCACCTTCCGAAGCTCCGTGCATATGCTTGGCAAAAAAACTTGGCGCTAGCTTACGAAGATAGTTTACAATCTCTTCAATTTCCTTTGTTTTCAAAGCGGGCTTCAATGCTGTTTTCATGGAGCTTTAGATTATCTCTTTTTAAATAGCTTTTAGGATGAGTCGAATGATCTGCTTGAAATGTCCACTAATTCGTTTAACTGTAACTTTGATCATCTTCCCAAGCCTCTTTTTTGGTTTTTTAGTGACTTGATATGAATAAATCACACTGTTTTCAATATATCAAGTTTTGTTATTCTTGCCCAATGTTGGCAATGCCTTACTGATAAAAAATACTGTTTTTCTTTTTATGCCTTTGCTTAAAAACTCCCCTTTCACTCCTCACTGCTTTTCTTTAAAATAAGACCATGATCACTTTCAACAATGTTAGAAAACAATTTGGCCCGCATGTGGTTTTGGATGATATCAATTTCAGAATCCACAAAAACGAATTTGTCATCCTCACTGGAGCTTCCGGAGCAGGCAAATCCACTATTATCTCCCTCATCATTGGGGCGGATAAGCCTAGTCATGGTTCGATTGAAGTTGATGAACGACGCCTGGATGTTATGAATAATTCTCAACTTCAGCTCCTCCGTCGAAAAGTGGGAGTGGTCTATCAAGATTATAAACTCCTGGATAAAAAAACAGTTTTTGAAAACGTGGCTTTTGCCATGGAAGTCTGCAATGAGCCCGATGACATGATTGCAACCCGTGTGCCTGAAGTGTTAGAAAAAGTTGGACTCCTCCATTTTCAAGACCGCTTTCCCGATGAGTTGTCAGGTGGAGAAAAACAACGTCTTGCCATTGCTCGTGCCTTGGTTCATTACCCTCACTTGATTATTGCGGATGAGCCCACTGGCAATCTTGATCACGAAAACGTAAAGTCCATTGTCAAGCTCCTTGAAAAACTCCATAAAGAAGGAGCTACCGTTTTGCTGACCACTCATGATCCAGTCGTTCAACAATTGGTGAATGGTAGACTTTTGACCTTGGAGGATGGGCGGCTGTTTGATTCGAAGTAGGGATACAAATTTTTCCGTTAATCCAGGCCCCCTCTAGCTCCCCCGAAGGGGGAGGATCCCTATTTTAAAATCCCCCCAACCCCCTTTGCTAAAGGGGGTGACTGAATGCCACCATAATCAATTGTACAGACGCAAGATTTTGCGTCTCTACGGTACGATTTAAATAGGAATTTTCAATCTTTAATTTTCAATCTTCAATGAGTACTCCTCTTGACCACGTTGACTACGACAGCCTAGACGCGGCTAAAAATGCGTTCATCAATGCTTGCAAACGAACGGTGGACTTCGCCAAGCCATTTGGCTTCATTCCTGAATCTGGCTTTGGCGCCAGTGCGAATGTGTTCAATTTGGATTTAAAACCCTTCCTTCAGGCGGGCGCCGAAAACCTTTCCATAACCCTGCTGCCTGAAGGGTTAGGAACTTCTGATGATGCCCGCCCCGATGACCTTTCTACAGCTGAAATAGAGCAGTTTTGGTACAACATCGGACTCAAAACCGTTGCTGTGACCACCAATGACGCCGCTTCCACTGGCATGCAAACCGTCCTCCTCTCTCTTTATCTTCCCTCTGCTGACCCTCAAAAAGTCTTCACCCCTGAATTTTTAAAGGGGTTTTTGGATGGATTTGTAGAAGGATGTCGGACGGTTGGTTGTGTTTATTTTTCTGGTGAAACGCCTCAGCTCAAAAACAAAATTTATCCCGACAAGTTAGACATCGCAGGCGCTCTCTTCGGATTGATGCCACCAGACACGATTCCCATCGACGGCCAAGACCTCGCCGCGGGGGATAAAATTGTATTTGTCGAAAGTTCTGGGCCGCACGACAACGGCTTCACCAGCCTTCGCCAACTTGCCAAAACGCTTCCCGAGGGCTACCACACCACACTTCCCGACGGCCGAGAATATTGGCAGGCCATCAATGAACCCACTGTTCTCTACACTCCTCTCGTCCAAGCCATCCTCAAAGCCGGCATCAAACCCACCAACGTGGAGCCGATTTCTGGTCACGGGTGGCAAAAATTGATGCGTTCCAAAAAAACCTTTCGCTACCTCATTCAAAACACCCTCCCCATTCCTCCCATTTTTGAATTGGTGCAAGAGGCGTCTCAGACCTCTCAAAAAGAGATGATCAAAATTTTTAACTATGGCGTAGGTCTTGCGATCTTTGTTCCCACTTCTGAAGATGCCGAAAAAATCGTTCAGCTCGCTGAAGGGCAAAATCTTAAGGCTTGTGTCGCAGGTGAGGTTCAAGCGGCTGAAACGCGTGAAGTGGTGGTGGAGCCATGGGGAATCACACTGGAAAGTGAGGGGTTTGCGTTGGAGCAGTAGATATCAAACCTCCGAAGGCGACGTTCCGGAACGTCGCCTTCGAGACAATCAAACACATCAATCAAACCGCCATCGACATCCTCCATTCCAATATCTACCTCACTTTGGCTACGAGTGATGGTGAATCTTGGGCTATACCGCTTTATTATTGCTTAGATGAGGATTTCAATTTTTATTTTATTTCTCAAATGGAATCGGTTCATGTGAGGCATTTTCTGAAAAATCCAAAAGTTTCTTTTGCCATTTTCGATTCTCATCAGCCAGAAGGGGAAGGTAATGGGATTCAAGGTGCGGGTCTGGTTTCTATTTTAAAAGGAGAAAAAATGAAGAAGGTTTGAAGTATTATTCGAAAAAACAGCTGAATCTGAGCTCAGAATTACCTTCTGGTTCAGGTTCATATCGACTTTTTAAACTTGTAACTCAACAATTTTTTATTCTCGATCCCGAAGCTGAGGTGGACAGGAGGGTTGAAGCTTTTGTGAGGTAATTCGGCTTAAAGGAAATCCTTGGGATGGTAAATCTTTATTCACTGTAAGGACGCGATTAATCGCGTCCTTACAGTGAATTTACTTGATCTTTTCCCTCAATGATGCTAGTCTATACTCACTTACTTGATGATTACTAGCTTTCAAATTCGCCCTGTTTTTGCGGTGAATGCGAAGGATATTAATTATTTTTTTGATGGTTGATGAATACTGTTTGTTGTGGGCTCAGTGGGGGATTTTAAATTTGCGTCAGAGTGAGCTACTTTTGAGTTTTTTTGGTTCTTTCGAAAAGGCATGGAAGAAGGTTACACCTGAATTCCTTAGGCAGTTAGGGATGCGCCCCTCTAAAATTCAAAGGGTTTTTGAGGAGCGCAAGTCATTGTCGCTCAATACGATTTTTCAAACCATCGACCATTTCAATATTCAGCTCTATTGTTATAAGGATGATGTCTATCCTCATTTTCTCAGGCAGCTCCCCACTGCCCCACCTTTTCTTTTTGTGCGGGGCCGATTGCCATCATTTCATAAAAGCATTTCAGTCGTGGGCACCCGAGCTATCACTCATTACGGCAAACGCATCACTCAAAGGCTCACGTCTGATCTAGTTTCTGAAGGCTTTGTGATTGTTAGTGGTTTGGCCTTGGGAGTCGATAGCATTGCCCATAAAAGTACCGTTCAACTCGGTGGCGTCACCGTGGCTGTTTTTGGCTCTGGTGTTGATGAAATCTGCCCACGCACTAATCATCGCCTGGCTCAAGAAATCTTAGATTCAAATGGAGCCCTTATTTCTGCGTACCCATTGGGCACACTGCCGGCTTCTTTTCATTTCCCTCAGCGTAATGAGATTGTGGCTGGTCTCACCAAAGGCACCCTTGTCACCGAAGGTGGTATCAAGTCTGGCGCCCTTATCACGGCTCGTTTAGCCCTAGAGTCAAATCGAGAGGTTTTTGCTGTTCCTAGTTCCGTAACACAATTGGCTCTTAGTGGCACTAATCACTTGATTCGCAAGGGGGAGGCAAAGTTGGTCGAAAACATTGATCATATTTTGGATGATTTTGGAATGAGGTCAGGTAAAAAAACCATTCATGCTCAGGATTTTGACAAAGATGAACGCCACATCCTTGAAAAACTTTCACTTGAACCTAAAACCATTGATCAGCTTTTTGCCGAAACTGAGTTTAATATCCCTCGCCTTTCTGAACTGCTCATTTATTTACAACTCAAAAATGCTGTTGCACAACAAGGGGATAAGTGGGTTTTGAATTGATGTTCCTACAAAAATTTTAATAAGTTTCCACGCTCACCTTTTCCATCACCACATCTTCCGCAGGTTTATCATTGGCTCCTGTTTGAACTTCGGTGATCGCATTGACCACGTCCATTCCTTCAAATACTTGTCCAAAAACAGTGTGACATGAAACACCATATTGAGTGCAGTCCTTCAATTCTCCATTTTCATAGCCATCCAAAAAGCGATTGTCGACTTGATTGATGAAAAATTGAGATCCATTGGTTCCACTTCCATCAGGTCCCACGCCTGCATTTGCCATTGAAAGGGATCCGGCTATGTTGTTCAACTCTAGATGTGGTTCGTTGTCGAATTTACCACCCCAAAAACTTTCACCACCGGTTCCATTGCCATCAGGGTCTCCGCCTTGAATCATGAACCCAGGAATCACGCGATGGAAAATGATGCCATCGTAGTAACCTTTGTTTGCTAATCCTAAAAAGTTCTCAACGGTTTTGGGGGCACGTTCCGGGAACATGCGAATTTTTATGGTTCCCACAGTGGTTTCCATTACTACAATCTGCTCACCTTTTTCAGGCAGCGCGGTTTGATCAAAGTCAGACATGTCTGTGTTGGGGTTAGTGTTATTTTTTTGAATTATCTCATCTTCAGCGGCATTTTCGATTTCCACATCCTCTTCCGTTTCAATGGCATCTCTCTCCATTTCTTCCTCAAGAATAAGGCCTTCATCATTATTTTCAGTGACGTCTTCCGTTTCAATCGTTTCATTTGCATTCGCCTCAAAGTCCTGATTTTTTTCATTATCCGGTGTGCAGGCTGAAAGTGTGATGAGCATGGCGACTAAAAAGAATGGTGTGAACTTTTTCATGGTTGATTGATTGGCTTTATAAATCATTTTTCGAATTGTTTTTGGCCTTATCTTGAGCTAAGGTGTCCAAATATCAATCGGTACACAGTCCAAGCTACCGTTCACAGGTCCTTTGCCATCACAGCCACTTCCTTCGGGTGGCTTCACCTGAGGGAGCAGTCCTGCCTCTCCTTGGGGTAAGTTTCCAACCACGTAAGCTGAATACGTACCATCATCACCTTCTAGTGTAGCTCCAATTTGATATTGCTTGCCGTTTACAGATCTTGCATAAGGATAAGGTGACTCTGTGGTGGGATCAAGGGGAATACTTCCTAGATTTCCTTCAGTGACCAAGTCATCTAAGGTTTCAGGGTAGTTCGATTCATTTGAAAAATAAATAGCCAGAGACAATTGAATAGAATTTAGATCACTTTGTCGCCGAGAATCCCGTGCCTTACCTGTTTGTCCGCTTAGGGCTACATAAGCCGTGACTGACAAAATGGCAATGATCGCAATCACTACCAAAAGCTCAACAAGGGTAAATCCCTTTGATTTTTTGAAATTATTTAGCGTTTTCATCTTTTTTTTAATTTTTTATGCTTCTATTTTATCGTATTTTATTTTGCTTGGCAATTGACAAATGGAGGCTTATTTTACTCGACATCAAAAATAAATTCCCTTTCCACGGTTAGGATTTTTTTGTTATTTACCTGCATTTTTAGGTCTAAGTGCCATGTGTTTCCTTCTATTACAGCGTTATCTAAAGGGCTTAGACGATAGTTAAGTGGGGCTAGTGGGGCGCTTAGGGTGATCGTTGGTCCGGTGACTTGTGTGTTGCTGTCGTAGATGCCGCAGTTCCCAGTGTTTATTTCATCTTCCGGTTCGGGTTCAATGGTTAAGGGTCTGCCTTTTTCATTGTTATCGCATAATCCCCATTCCACTATGATCGTTCCATTTGCTTGATATTCAATGGCCTCACCTGTGTCTAGCCCGCCTTCGACTGTTTTGGATTGATTGATGAGGGTGCCAGTTATCAGTCCGTCGTAGTAATCAAGGTCTCCAGACAAGGTTTTTAGCCCCACGGCATCTAAGGACTCTACATAGTCGGCATAGCTTTCTAAAAATTGTACTGCGCTTTGTTCTTCAATTGATTTTCTTTGTATCGCTGCTGCTAAATTCAATCGCTGAGAAAAATAGAAAAATATGGTTGTTAGAGTCAGCCCCAGCATGACGGTCCATATTAGGATTGAGCCCTGTGGTGGTGATTTTTTATGATTCATTTATTCGAGCTGATTTACTTTTTCATTGCACTGCTTGTCATCACTTTTCTAACGAGGCGTTTAGTGTGTGGCTTTGATAGAGTGGCTCGCCTTCTTGATCAACTGCCTTGAGCGCGCTGAAGGTTATTTCTAGAATTGAGCCATCGTTTTTGGTGGCAGCATTGAACTGATTGATTTGAACATCGCTTTTATAATCAAATTCAGTAAAGTTGCTGTTGTATTGGGCTACTTCTGAAAATATTGGACTGTTGCCTGACCATCCAATGCCTGTTGGATAATCCAATGCTGTCGCCACAACCTCTATTATGTCTTCGGAGCTTCCAATACTACCATCGGGAATGCGGAGAAAAATCTGGTCAGAGGATTGATTTTGTTGCTGATTTTCTTCATCAAACGCTTGAGTGGTGATTTGATTGAAGCCGGGTGTGAATACAATGTCTGTCATGTCAAAAGGAAACGCATGACTGCCGCTAAAGTTGTCTGTGATTCGGACTGTTGTACCCAGTGGGGGATTGATTTCTTCAGTGTCGGGATTGACCATGATATTCCAACTGCCCCATTGAAATGTGACGTTTTGGACGTCAAAATTATTTTCACCCACCGTAATGGAATTTCCTTCTTTAAAAATATTGCTTTCATTGTTCACAAAAAAGCCCCTAAAAAGACTCACGCATTCTTTGTCCTCCCCTTCTCCCACGCAGAACAATTCAATTTGATTTTGTATGGTTTGGGCGTCCAACAGGTAGCTCACTACATTGTTACTAATGCTGTATCGCCCTGGTTGATTTAGGCTGTTTTCAGATCCTGTTTCTTCCATTGAATTGATAATGGTTCCTTTGGGAAACTCAAAATCAATGTGAGAGATTTCGGTTGAATTTTCAAATTTTAGAGGCAGCTCCACTTCTGTAAGGTCTGTTGAGGGTTCAAAAACTCGAAGCACGCGTTCGTTTCCCGTGTCGCTGATGTAGAGGGATTCCAATCCATCTTTAGACCTCACGGTCAGTCCGGTTGGAAAATTGAGTGCGCAAAATTCAGCGGTGCTCATTTCGCATGTTTGATTTTGACCTCCTCCTGCCACGATATTTATTTCTGAATTGTTTAAATTCATTCGCTTCACCACATTGTTTAGGCTGTCGGATACAAATAAAAATTCTCCATTATCGTCTGAATAGTATTCTAAGCCAGTGGGAAAATTCAATCCTGTCATGATTTCTTTTGTGTCATTGGCTCCACCCGGATCTTGAATGAGCAGGACTCGGTTGTTTCCCGCATCAGAAACATAAAGATGTTGTCCGTCGTTGGTTACATCAATGGGATTTTTTAAATCGCTTAAATTTAATGTTGTATTGCAGTTGTTTAAGTTGTTGCATTCATAAATCAAATTCTCTGAAGGAGCGGTTACATAATATTTGGAATTCAATTTTGTGATGCCACCTGGATTATTGATGCCACTGACGTCATCAATGCTGGATAGAGCACCTTCTTGGCCATTGAAAATGAAAAAATCCTTCACGACTAATTGATCCCCCTCCATTCCTATATAACTAAACCCCTCTTCTTTTGAGTTGTTTTTTAATAGTACAAATTCATTTTCACCTCCCATTTGGCTCACAGTCTCTACATTCAGCAATTTTTTTTGTAGAATGCTGCTTAAATTGAACAGTCCTTGAGAGTTGGCTACTTGTTGTTGAGATTGAAATATATTTTGAAATCCACTTGTAAAAAACATGCTCATTCCCACCAAAATAATGGCTGTGATGGCGACTGAAACTAGTAATTCAACTAGACTGAAACCGTTGGTGTTTTTTTGGATATTTTTTATTTTTGTCATTTATTGCTAAAGATTTTCCTCAATTGCTATTTGGAAACAATTCGCATTCCAGAGACCTCATGGCTGCCTGCTGAATCTTCCCATGTGACGCTAGCAATGATTAAAAATGCGTTACTTAAGCCTTCTGAAGAGGCTTTTATGGAGCGCTCGAAGGGTATTTCCCCGAGTTCTTCGGGTGTGTTACCCAATGAATAACCATTGTTTCCTTGGCTAATATAGCAGCCATTTTGACAGCCTGAAACAGCATTTTTGCCTAGAGCAGTCGCAATTTCTAAGGCTTGGGTGACATAAAAATTAGCTTGCAGTTCATTTTGTTGCGTGTTTCCAATGGTTAAGTTGCTAGTTTGAAGCCGTATAACTCCAAAAACGATGACGGATAAAAAGAGAATGGCAAATAACAATTCAATCAGGGAAAAGCCAGCATTTTTGTTTTGTCTTAGTTTCATTTTTGCCCATTTTAGCAGTTCTTTTAAGATTTGTCGATTTTTGCTCATCGCAAAAGTGACAAACATGCTATTTTGCTCTATTTTAAAAATACGAACAAAACTTAATGAACTCAAAAAACCACTCCATTCCGACCCTTTGTATTGATACTATTTCTTCCGTTTCAGGTATTACTGTGGTCACTTTACAGTTGTCTTACTACACCCCTCTTAATCCTAAGATGGCATCCGAAGGGATCATTGAAACCATTGATCAGACCCTTAAAAAAGCTAGCCTTTCAATTTCAGATTTAAAATCAGTGGTGGTCATCAAAGGGCCAGGTAGTTTTACAGGCCTTCGTGTGGGCATTTCGGTTGCCAATCAATTTGCGCATCAGCTCAAAATTCCCATTTTCGGTTTAAAAACCCATGAGTGGTGGGGTCTGCGTTCTGAAGAAACTCAAGCCATCTACCTTCAAAGTATGAATCGCGCCGAAGTTTATCTTGCCAATGCTGATGGCCCCCAAATCCTTTCCCTCGAAAAACTCACTGATTTTCCTCCATCAAAGTGGTTTGGTGAGTTAAAATTTGATCATTCAGAAAAGTTACCTCCTCATTTTCAAGCGTTAGAACAACTCCATTCGATCAAAGGCACGTGGGAAAAGGCCATTCGCCTATATTCTGAAAAACTCATTCCACAAAATATTTATGCTTTGGTTGAGCCGTTTTATGGCAAAGAGCCTAACATTACAAAGGCCAAGAAGGTGATGGGGTTGAATGTGAAAGGATGAACACCTTCCACATTGGACGCACAATTTTGCGTCCCTACGAAACGAAAACCCCTTCTTCGCTCACCCCCACCTTTACCACCTTCCCCTCCTTCACCTCCCCCGCCAAGATCTTTAATGCCAGTGGGTTTTCAATGTGGTTTTGAATGTAGCGTTTTAGTGGCCTCGCCCCAAAATTTGGATCATACCCATGCTTGGCCATGTGTTTTTTGGCCTCTCTACTTACTGAAATCTGAATCTTTTTTTCTTCTAGCCGCTTTTGTAGCTCAGCAATCTGAATGTCTACGATTTCTGTGATTTCCTCCAAACTTAGGCTTTCAAAAATAATGATGTCGTCAATTCGATTTAAAAATTCTGGTTTGAAGGATTGTTTTAATACCACATTCACTTCGTCCTCCATTTTTCTCCGCGTCTCCTCTCTTGCCTTTGCTTGTTTCCCATTATTCTTCTCCAGTTTTGCGACCATCATTTCTTCGCTCGAGGTGTCATTTGCATATTTCTGGATGACTTGGCTGGCTAAATTGCTGGTCATGATGATGATGGTATTTTTAAAATT
>JAUHXI010000160.1 GCA_030426875.1 bacterium | reverse complement strand
CAAAGAGCTCCATGAGTTTGAGGGTATTAAAAATCATAGAGACCTTCTAAAATACATCAAAAATGAGAAAGGGCGACGGAAAAAAGCTTATATATTCATCGATGAAATCCAAGACATTATTGATTTTGAAAAAGCCTTACGCAGCCTTCAGGCTGAGGGAAATGATGATCTGTATTGCACTGGTAGCAACTCCAACCTACTCTCAGGCGAGTTAGCGACTGTTTTAAGTGGTCGCTATATTGAACTGCGGATGTTCGGACTTTCATATGCCGAATTCATTCAATTTCATGAACTCAAAAACACTCAAGAAACCTTAATGATGTACGTTAAATACGGAGGCCTCCCCTACCTGATTCATCTGCCATTGGAGGATGAAATAATTTACGATTACTTGAGGAACATTTACAGCAGCATTCTTTACAAAGACATCATTCGACGTTATTCCATTCGCAATGCAGTCTTTCTGGAGCAGCTTGTCAATTATCTAGGAAGCAATATCGGCTCTTTAGTTTCTGCTAAAAAAATCAGTGACTATTTAAAATCCCAAAAAACCCAACTCTCTACTAGTGTGGTCATTAATTACCTAAACTATCTGGCCACAGCTTTTTTTGTTTTTAAAGTGCCTCGTACCGATGTTTTGGGCAAAAAAATCTTTGAGAATAATGAAAAATATTATTTTGAAGATTTAGGCCTCCGGCATTCCATCCTTGGCTACAAGCAAAAAGACATTGGGCAAGTGTTAGAAAATCTAATCTTCCTCCACTTAAAAATTGCTGGCTACCAGGTTTATGTGGGAAAGATGAAAAATAAAGAAATTGATTTTGTCTGCCAGCGTCGGGGTGAGAAATTGTATGTTCAAGTGGCTTACACGATTGATAATCAAAAAACTCATGATCGTGAATTTGGTAATTTACTAGCCATCAAAGACAATCATCGAAAAATTGTGGTGAGCATGGATGAAATGATCGGAGGGGGTTACGAAGGCATTGAACATCTACATGTGAGGGATTTTTTGATGGAAACAGCACCTTGATTTAAAATACTTCCCCCAAATAACACGCTTCACAATATATCCGCTCCTCCCGTTCTGGAGCGTAGGAAGTTTGGATGGGGCTTTGGCATTTGTCACAATTCCGATCAAACAAGCGGTAAGGCTGTTTGAGTTGAAAGCGGTCTAAATGCCGTTGATCGGGGTGGCGACGGGGTACGGGGAGTTGGTTTTGGCGATAAAATTTGAGTTCTTGAGGAATGATTTTAAAGGGTTTTCCCGAAATCTCACAGACAATCGCCCAGTTCAAAATATCATCTGGAATGTCATCGATGTGCTCAGGGAGCTGATGAGCCTGAACCATACGGTCCGCCCGTGTTTCAACCTCGTAATCTGACCACGTCCAACCTTTTTGCTGAACCTCCTCTTTAGAAAGAGGAAAATACTCCTGAGCCAAGGTTTCATTATAAGCAAAAGGTGAAATTGTAGGGGGGAAGAACTCACCCCACTCCCCTGTTTTTTTCATGTGTTCAATGATTTTGGGCAAGAGTGCTTCGTACTCCTGCTTGGAATATTGTTTGTTGAGAATGCAATACTGCTTTTGTCGAAGTCCGACGCACCCAAATAAATTTTGAACATTTTGCAGACACCAAATGCTGTAATAAATTTCGCTAGCACCATGGCTTACATAAATCGAACAGAGAATTTTTCGTATATTCACCCCAATCAGCAAATCATTATAACACTGTTCCATGCCACCTCCCCATACATGAACGTCCATACAATCCTTACCGCCCATCAAACAATCGGTACAATAACGGCAGTCTTCCAAATCAATGCAATCAAAGGAGTGGAAAACATTCTTAGAACGGTTCACTTCATCACCCGAAACATTCACATTCTGAACCCCGCGCAGGGCCTTAACTGGATACTTTTTATAAAGCGCTTCAGCCTTTTGCTTCATGGCTTGGATGACCTGACAATTGCCTGAATCAAACTCGGCCATGAATTTTTCATATGCTTCTTTGGTGTGAGGCTCATTGAAAATATAATATTCTTTTTGATTTAAATTCACACAACCAAAACAATTCCGGCAGGAGCTACAATCTTTTAGAAACCAACTGTCAGAACAGTTTTTAGAAAAACGCGAGTATTTTAGATTATAAGCATTCTCGCAAGAGAGACACTCGTAACAATTTTCTGAACGGTATAAAAAAAGGAAGTCGACGCAATCTTTTAAATAAACAAAAGTTTCCCCGTAATAGGAATCTTCTGCCTGCTCCCCGTCAAAAATCAAATAACAATTACGGGATTTATAATTATCATTGGTATAATCACTATTTTCGTTGTCACCCAAGATGGCCAAAGCATTTTGTGGAACCCGACTGAGAAGGGTCTCAAATTGTTCAAAAAACGGTCGCGAAAAATCAAAGTCTTGCCCATATTCCATTGGTTCCCACTTATCGGAGTACCAATCAGCAACATTATAAACCTTGAATGGCTTGTCCGGAGAGTAAACAGAAACGATGTCCTTACCCGTTAGATCACATTTCCGTTTATACAACCTACGCCGGTTGTAAAAGGTCATTTTACCTTGTAGACGACAATCAAAACAAAGCTGAGGATCTGGCACGTCAAATATATTGAGAATGCGACGATCTTCGTCGGTGACTTGAAACGGTGAGTGGCAGTGGTTGCAATTCATAGGGTGGACCCCTCTAGCTCCTCCCAAAAGGGGAGAAAAAAAATAGGGAAAGATTATCAGCTAAGTTCTATCCTTCCCCTTCGGGGAGGTTAGGAGGGGCCTTTTTGAGAGGCTGAAACGTAGCCTCTAATAAACCGCCTCCAAATAACACTGCTCACAATATACCTGTTCCGGCCGCTCGGGGGAATAAGAGGTTTGGATTTCTTTGTTGCATTTCGCGCATTTCCTATCCCAAAGCCTCATGGGGTTTCTTTTTTTCAGACGCTCTAAATACCTTTCATCCGGGGTTAAGCGAGGTATCGGTATGTTGTTTTCTTTGTAAAATTTAAGCTCCTGAGGAATGATTTTGTAAGGTTTTCCAGATTGTTCAGAAATTAGTATTTCATTGAGAATCGAATCATCAACGCTTTGAATGTGATCAGGAATTTCAAAGGTTGGTCCTTTGTAGCTCATGCTTTCCACATCATCTTGCCAAATCCACCCCCTACTGAGAACCTCCTGCTTAAGCAAAGGCTGGCTTTCGTGTGCCAGTGTTTCGTTATAGCCATAAATACTTTCAGAGATGGGAAAGAATTCCCCCCACTCCCCTGTTTTTTTCATGTGCTCAATTATTTTAGGGACCAGTGCCTCATACTCTTCTTTAGAATATTGTTTATTGAGAATACAATACTGCTTCTTTTTTAGACCCACTGA
>JAUHXI010000159.1 GCA_030426875.1 bacterium | reverse complement strand
ACACGAGCCCGACCTGTTCCTTTTTGACGCCACGGCTTACGGCCTCCACCTCGTACCTCACCTCGATGCTTAACATGGGCTGGAGCCTGTCGACGATTTGCCAATTGACGAATAGTCGCTAGACGAATCAATTCATCATTGACAGCTACTGCAAACAAATCATCAGAAGCGGTAGCAGTACCTTTTTTATCGCCGGTTTGGGTGTAGAGATCGATTTTCACTATTATTGAATGATTTAGTTGACTGAATAATTTTTTGAAAGATGAAGCCTTACCTGAGAAGCTAATCGTTATACTTGATATAAACGTAACCATTCTTAGCTCCCGGAATGGGACCTTTAATGGCAACCACATGGTCTGACTCAGCAACTGTTATAACAGAGCGGTTTTTGAGAGTAACGGTGTCATTACCCATGTGACCAGGAAGCTTTTTCCCTTTTAGGACACGGCCAGGCTTAGCACACATTCCCACAGAACCAGGCTTTCGATGATGATGAGATCCATGAGTTTCAGGTCCACGAGAGAAGTTATGTCGCTTAATGACCCCTTGGTAACCTCGCCCTTTTGAGGAGGCCGTAATGGTCACCGCTTCGACCTCTTTAAGAACACTCACAGAAATTTTTTGACCTTTTTCATACCCTTCAACCGTTGTGACACGGAACTCTTTAAGGGTCTTGAATTTCTTGTTTTTGGACTGATTTTTATACGCGTCAAAGCCTAGGACTATCGCCGGATATCCATCTGTCGCTTCTGTTTTGATATGAACGATTTCACTCGGCTCACACAATAGATAGGTGACAGGGATCACACGACCGTCGTCTTGAATGACTTGGCTCATTCCCAATTTTTTGCCAATTAATCCTGGCATAGTTTTTTAGTGGTTAAGGAGGGGGTTGTCAATCATCGCTGATGACTCGGCCTCACGTCTAACATAATAATTGTTGATTTTCTGCGCCTTTTCTTACTTTTCTTAACAAAAGGCCTGTCCATTTTACTTGCCATTTGTCTAAAGTCAAGAAGAAAATTAAAGTTTTTTTAGACAAGGTGTCTAAGTTGGTGATTTCTCTTTATTTAATTTAAAATATTGAATGCTAAATGGAAAATGTTAAAGTGGAATGATGGGCTTAAATCAAATTCAAACTAAATAAAGCCATTTAATATTTAACATTCAAAAAATTTAATATTTAATATTTTAGAAGGAATGACTCCAGAAACCCCTCAACTCCTACAAATTCTAAAAAAAGCTTGCCAATTATATGGCTATTCGTGGGAGTTGGTGGACACCTATGCAAACAATTTGGTTGAAATTTCTGATGGCCAAAAAAGCTTCTTCTCTAGCAATAGTAAAATTGGAACCTACCCGCTGAATCCAAAATTCTCGGCTCAACTGGTGAATGATAAGGCGTGGAGTTATAAAATTCTGAAAAAGAAAGGGTATGAGGTGCCTCGAGGGGATTACTTTTTTCTGAGAGATGATTACCGAGAAATGCGAGGGGAAGGAAAAGAGTTGAAGGATGCCATCACTTTTGCAAAAGACAAGTACCCCGTTTTTGTGAAGCCCAATAGCAGCTCTTTAGGCATTTTAGCAGAGGTGATACACGATGAAGCCGAATTGAAATTGCACTTAGAGCAAATTGCTGAGATAGGCTGGATTACCTTGGTACAAGAGGTGATTGAACAACCTGAGTTTCGAATTTTTGCGGTGGATGGGGAGGTAGAATTTGTGTATCAACGATCAGCTCCTGTTATTATGGGAGATGGAGAAGCATCTGTGGGGGAAATGATCAAAAAAATGAATCAAAACATCAAACGGGAACGGAATAAAATCCTTGAAACTTCACCTTTTTTGAAAAGACAAATGGAAAAATATGACTTGGATTTCAGCTCAGTTTTAGAAGTAGGGCAAACGTTAAAAGTTACCTCGAAGGCTAATATATCGGCCGGTGGAGCCATTCAAAATTATTCGGAGGAGGTGTCTGATGAGACTAAACTGTGGGTCAAAACCCTCATGAAAGACCTGTCGCTTCGAGTGTCTGGAATTGATGTTTTTGTGGAGACTTCAATCAATGAACCAAATGGCTTCACAATCATTGAAATCAATCATAATCCGAACCTCTCAGGCATTTATAATTTGGGTCATAAGGAAAAAGTGATGACGATTTGGGGGAAGATTTTGAGTGCATATTTTGGGTAACACTAGGAATATTGGCTGGCTCAACTTGCTTTGACTTTTTTAGCCCTGTTACCCACTCTATTCACCAAAAACACCCCCATTATCACAAATAAGCCCCCTACCATCTCAACGCTCGTTGGTGACTCAATTGAAAGAGTGGCCCAAGCAATTATAAATGCAACAACAGGTATTCCATAAGCAAAACTTACAGCTCTATTTGGACCAATACGTTCAATACTAAAAAACCAAAACAAATAGGCTATGCCAGCAGGAAAGATTCCAATGTATATGGATGCCATTAAGGATTGAGAACTGGCCACCGGAAATTCATGCACCAATTGAGGTAAAAAATAAAATAATGGAATGGTGCCCAAAGCAAAAGACCAGCTTGTAAATGAAAGGGCTCCATAACGGTCTATCAAAGGCTTTCCCACCGAAAAGTAAACGCCTGCAAGTGCAGCAGATCCAAGAATCATCAATGATCCTAATGACAAACCAAAAGAGTCGACCCCTCCCAACACAACAAGTAATACACCAGAAAAGCTTAACAGTGAGCCAGCCCATTGCAATCCAGAAAAACCTTCCCTTGTTCGCATAAGCCATGAAAAAAAGGCTGTAAAGAAAGGAGTTGTTGCGATGAGTAAACTTGCAACACCAGGATGAACCGTTTGCTGTCCCGCATTTAGAAGTGTGTGATAAGCAGAAATACCACAGAGCCCAAGTAAACCAATGCGCATTAAATCAGGGCCTCTTGGAATAGGAACTTTTGCAATCAGAGCAGCCGGTACCAGAACTAAAGCAGCGACAGCAAACCTCAGAAGCGCCAAGGGTCCAGGCGAGAAGCTTTCCAAGCCAATCACAATCCCTGAAAATGCTGATCCCCACAGCAGAATGGTAAGAACCGCGAACACAAGACCAAATCTATCTCGTTTTTTGGAACCTTGTATACGTGGAGTCATGAAAAATCAGTCATTTAATGTGGATACAATCTAGCAAACACCTGTACAACAGGCAACAGTAGGCCTCAAGCTAATGGACTGAGGATAAAATTTGACTTTCACTAATTAGCACTCTATAATAGAGAGTGCTAAATTAACAACCAGTCTTTACTCCTTAGTCCCACTAAAAATGAACCTAAAAAACTTCACCCTCAAATCCGCTGAAGCCTTGCAAATGGCTCAAAAAATGACAAAACAGCTTCAAAATGCCCACATTGATGTAGCTCATCTCCTTTTAACCCTAATCA
>JAUHXI010000008.1 GCA_030426875.1 bacterium | reverse complement strand
TATGCCACCTCCCACCGAAGATCCATCAGCATTATTAAATTGAAAAGAAATTGGAACTATCACATACCCAGTTTTTGTTGGCTTCACACTATCCTTCGATGGCATTTCTAGAGTCAATGAACCACCATTTAATAAATCATCCATAGAGGGCGTTTTGAAGTCTTCAAAACCTCCCACTAGTCCCCCTTGCGAAAAATTGGCTGACAACCTATAAAACATTCTACCTGGAATCTGCATTGACCCCCTAATTACAACATCAATGGCCATAGAAAGTGCTGCGGATGATGGCAATTCTGAAGCAATATCCATTTCTTCTTTAGAAATTGGAATAGGCGCCATTGGAAGTGCAATCCCATTTTCACTAATAGTTCTTCTTGAAAAATTATAGATAATTTCAGATAGCAAGGCATTATTTACACTCCGAACTGGAATCATGTCCCCCTTCTCAAATCCTGCAATGGCAATCTCTTCTCCGTGAGCTGTTTTCAATTCCGCCGAAAAAGATGGACTGCCCTCATACTTACCTTCTAAATCTTTAGACCTCACATTTTTTCCTCCTAAAATGATCATTTCTCTACGAATGTGTTTAAAAATTCTAAACTTATCAATGGATGTAATTACATCGCCCTCATTCATTAGCTTTTCCGCAAGGATACCTAGAGGCAACATTAAATCTGAGCTATGCACAAATTCGGAAGACCACATAGCATTACGAAATATTCGAGTTTCACCAATAATCAATCCATCTTGAATCTCAATTAGATTTTGTACTGCATCATCCGGCACCCAGTCCTCCGGGAGACTATATGTTGAACGATCCTCTACATCTATGGCTTCAAGAATGCGCATTAAAGATCTTACTTCAGCACATAATAGATCAGAAGGCTCGTATGGATCTGGTTCTACACCTGGACCTAAATCGATACCAATTCGTCTTGCTTCAGAAAAAATTACTGATGGATCAGTGATTAATATTGGGGGGGGGGATTTTTCATATTCACTCATTGTATATGTGGAGGGTTAAACACGGAATACAATTTTAATAATTTTTTTAAATTTGTCAACTATAATTTGTCTAAAAAGCCTCTCAGATTTTAGCACTCACAATCCCATTGAAATAACTACTAGATTATTTCAGCCAAAGAGGTTTATGGCCATATCAAATTCAGACTCATTTCATGTCACTACAATTTTACCTCTAACAGGAGCTACGGACTTATCCTTTGTGGCTCGTTTGGATTCATTAGGTGGTCATGTAGAAATCCTAGGTGTAGAAAGATTTCTTGAAATCTTGTTAGCGAAAAAACATGGACTTGATGCTCATCATATTTATGAGGTAAGTGATATAAATCTTTGATATTTCTTAGAATTTTGCTAAACTCCAAATAAAGAGCCTGTGGTCCTTGGCTGATAATGAGATTTTTGTCTTCTCGACCTAGATAATTGGCTTAAATAAAGTAAAAAATAGGTGTTACTCTGGCTATTTTCAAGAGTCAGAGGCCTCATAAGCCTGAGGTCGCTGGTTCAATTCCAGCTGGTGACACCAAAAAATTTAAAAAGAACTAATTTAAACTTTGATTAAGCCATTTTCGGAGTATTTTGAAAATAGGGATCACCTTTTTTTACTTATTTTGAATTTGCTACAAAACCATCAATTTAAACTATTATCTTTTTTGAGATGCGAACTGTGATAAAATGACCCTACTTTTTACCTTAATATAAAAGTAAATTTCTACTTCAGATAAAAATGGCCATCTTTCAGCTCACATCAAATAACCCTGAATTCTCTCAGGTCATACGCAAACACCCCAAGGGTGGCATGCGCTCGTCCAGCATAAAACTGGGGAATGCCTTCGGCTGGTACAGCCAAAAAAATCAAGCCTATAACCTTTATTTTCGTGATGCAGAAAATGAAGTCTCTTTTAAAACCTCTGAAGAAGAATCTTTTGAATATTTAAATGTGAGCCGTTATAACTCACCACTATTCTATAACCATGCCCTGAAAGAATTTTTTGCCTCAGCTACAAAGTCAAAACAAGAAAAGGATGATTCTGGCTTTAAAAATGGCTGCACACTGAACCTGATTCGACTCAAAAGGCCCAACCTTGTGGAACGGGTGAAGGATTATTTTAAGGGTTATGAAATAAAAATCATTCCTCACGAAGGACTCAATAAGGACTTCACCATTCACATTCAAACAAAGCAGAGCCTTTATGAACTCCTGAATTTTGTGGATTTACTCTGTCTATTCATCGCTGCATTAAACAAGGAATGGTTTTACACCGATGCCAGCCTGCTTAAAAAATATCTATCAGCCCTGAATCTAGTAGATGCACCCTATTTCTTTCGCTATGTGTTTAAGCTCCATTTGCTATGGAGGAAAAAAGACTTTAAGCAGTTTAAATCCTTGTTGGAAAAATCTGAATCTCAATCCATCCAAATGAGTTTTGGCACCAATCTACAAGCCAGAAAACGTTTTGTAGATGGTCATATTGATTTAGAAAAACCGATTTTTGATGTGGGCTGCGGCGAAGGATATTACACTTTAAATTACGCCAAACATACCGAGCAGAAAATTCATGCAGTTGATATTGATGAGGAAGTGTTAGAAATTTTACAAAAAAAAGCAGAAAAAAAGAAACTTGAGAACATAGTTCTCTATTCCTCAGCAGAAGAATTGCCAGAGGATATGAAGCCTCAAATTATTTTGACTGAAGTAATTGAGCACATGAGCCTGAAAGAAGCTGAGCAATTACTGAATGTGGTTGCGAGTAAACAACCTGAAAAAATCATCCTTACTACGCCCAATCAGGAATTTAATCAGTTTTATTTTGAAGACGAGGAGGAAATGCGCCATCACGACCATGACTTTGAGATAAGTGAAAAAGACTTTGAAAAATGGATTAAAAAAAGTATAAAAACCCTCCAGTCTAAACACAAAATGATCCAGAAAATCACTCCGCAATTTAAACCTGTGGGAGATGTAGTGAATGATCATCCAACCACCTTGGGTTGCGTCCTTAATTTTGAATACGAATGAACAAGTCCATCAGCTTAATGCCTCACACCATCGTTTTACTCGCTGGCCCTTCAAACTGCGGAAAGACTTACTTTGCAGAAAATCACCTTATTCCAGCTCTTTCGGAGTACAACGTTCATCATCTTTCTTCCGACCATATTCGTCAGGAACTTTTAGGCAAAGATCATCATAAGTACGATAAAGAAATGTTACACATCAGCAAACAAGCCTTTGACGTTCTCTTGAACCGAATAAAGAATCTTTCCAGCCACCCTTTGAATGCAGAGTTTATTATCGTAGATACCAAAGGGCTTTACAAAGAGTTTCGGGATGAAATTTTAGCAATTGCGAAAACCAATCATTATCAGGTGGCCACCATTGCGTTTAGCTACAAAAATCGAGAAGACTTTTTTCAATATGTACCAGAGGATGTTGAGCCTTGGATTAATAAAATGATCAATCGAGACATTAAAAAACTCATGCGTGAAACCATGCGAGAGCTGAATTTAAGGGAATATCACCAAGTTTACCGCTTGAAAGACAATGCCTTTAAAAAACTACAGATCACAATAGAGAAAGAGGACTTTTATCAAAAGACACAATTAAAGACAAATCAGAAATATCGTCTGGTCGGTGATGTGCACGGCTGCTTTAAGGCACTCAAAAACACTTACGAAGAAGCTAAAAAAAATGACGAACAACTGATTTTAGTGGGTGATTTTATAGATAAGGGGCCGGATACAAAAAAAGTCGTGGAGTTTATCCACAAACATTTGGATGAATTTATTCTAGTGAAAGGGAATCACGAAAACTTTGTCTACAAGTGGCTGGAAGGTCAGATTGAAAAAGAGAAAATCAGTGCAGAAGTCCTAAAATATTTTGATTCAATCGAACTTTTTGAAAAAAATAAAATCCTCAAAAATAAATTCTACAAGATTTTTGAGCACTGCACAGAGTTTGTAAAACATCGTGATTTTATTGCCACCCATGCCCCTTGCCGAAATAAGTTTTTAGGAAAAGTCGACAAATATTCTCTGAAAGCTCAACGAAACTTTATCTTTCCTCGTCGCAAAGAGTATGACAGTGATGATGCATATCAAAAAGCTCTGCAAGATTCTTTTAATTTTTTAAGAGAAGAGGCTGAGTTCAACCAACCTTATCATGTATTTGGTCATATGGCTTTGCAGAACCGACACGTCGCTGAAAATAAGATTTGTATTGATAATGGATGTGTACATGGGAAAGGTCTCACCTCAGTCATTTTTGATCCACAGCTTCCAAAGCCTCGCTTCCACTCTAGCCCCTCGGAGCTAAAGGAGAGTGAAGTAATGGAAGGAAACGTTCCGCTTTTGTTTGAGCACAAAAAAGAGGAAGAGAAGATGGAATCTCTGAATCTTGAACCCAAAGACCACAGGCGCATTGAACACCTGGCTAACCAAAAGGTTAACTTTATATCTGGCACCATGTGTCCTGCCGATAAACAAGAAGGTGAGTTGGAGTCACTGGAACAAGCACTAGACTATTATCGAGAAAGGAGGGTGGAAAAAGTAATTCTTCAGCCAAAATACATGGGGAGCCGATGTAACATCTATCTCTTCAAAAGGGTGGAAGACTGTTATGCCACCAGTCGTAATGGCTTTACGATTCGCCCTGATAGGCTAGATTTAACTCCAATCTACAAGAAACTGATCAAACAATTCACAGCCTACTTTAAGGAAAGAAAGTTAAAAATGCTCTTAATTGATGGCGAACTCCTTCCTTGGTCAGCACTGGGCAAAGAGCTAATTCAGGATCAATTTAAAACCATTGCCACAGCACTGGAATTAGAGACAGCTTTTCTGAAAGAAGAAGGCTTTGAAGAAGCCCTGAAAGAACTCAAGGGAAAATATGAGGATGTCAATTATGTCCACGCAATGAAGGAATTAGGCAAAAAAGACTTTATTGAAAAATATGACCATTCTTTTTACCGGACTCTGGAAAACTATGGCCAATTCAGCCGTAGCTCTTGGAAGTCTGTTCAGTCAGAAAAAGAAAAAATTGGGCGGTACAAGCAGCAACTAAAACAATATGGTCACGATGATGAAGAAATCACCTTCAAGCCTTTTATGCTTTTAAAATCAGTCGATCAAAAGGGTAACGAAGAATGCTTCCTTTCTGAAAAACACAAAAATACTGAAATCTACCCTCAAATAAGTAATGACCCTTGTTTAATTTTAAGTCTGAAAGATAAAAAAGCCCTTAAAAATGCTCAAAAGTTTTATGAAGCTCTCACAATAGATGAGGGTATGGAGGGCGTGGTTATTAAACCTGAGATAGTTTTTCAGGGGGGTGTTGCCCCTTGTCTCAAGGTTCGCAACAAAGACTATCTGACAATCATTTATGGATATGATTATCTTTCCGAAAAGAAGTACGGGAAGCTATTAAAAAAGAAATCAATTTGTAGGAAGCTAAGAACTTCAATGAAGGAGTTTGAAATTGGAAAGAAGCTCTTGGAGGTGCCTTATTCAAAAATCAATGAACAAAATAAGACTTACTTTAGTTTATGTGCTCAGATGATTGTAGAGGAGAAGGTGGAGAAGGAACTTGATCCAAGGTTGTAAAAATTACAGTATCTTACTTTAAAAAAACACCTACTTTCGGCTTAGCTTAAAGCTAAACTCCTAAAAATAAGTAGAAAAAGGTGTATTACCAAAAATTCTATGGCTAAGCAAATTATGATCTTAAATTAGCCAATGTTTTTGTGCTTCATTTTTCTTCGTATCAAGAATGCTATTCCAACTGCCGCAAGACCAAAAAGTGTCCAAATAATTACATGTGAGAAGAAAATCATTCTACCCCATAAAGGACTATAAGTAGAAGGTGAACAGCTACCCAAATAAAAACCATCTTCTCCTTTACTATTGATCAAAAAGAAATAATGCTTACCCACCTCTATGTCATGTTGATATAAATCTCCCCCTGCATACACCACTACCTTATTAGTATCAACTGAGCCTTTCCATACTTTTGAAACTTCGACTTGGTAAGGTTTAGAGTCAGGGTAGTTACCCTCTATTTCAGGTATTCTTGTGAACTGAAAATCCCCTGATTCATTTTCTATTAGATAGGGTTCGACTATTTTAGGCTCACCTACACTTTCCACGTATCCCTCAAAAACAAATTCAACACTTCTTGCCTCCCAAATTCGACCTAGTGGTCCTTGCCGCATACAACTCAATGCATGAGCATTTGGGGTGATAAAAGAAACCACAAAAATTGTTATTGAAAGGCCTGCCAACAGCTTTTTTGGAAAATTTTTCATATAACTTATGCATTTTATGACGAATCGCAGTTTTTTAGTTTACTTCGTATAGTTAGAGTATACCATCCATAAAAACTTTTTAGAATTCCTTATTTTCGTCTCACCCTAAACCCAAACTCCCAAAAATAAGTAGAAGAGAATGTGTTACCAACAAGTTCTTTATTGAATCTTAGGTAAATGAGAACGCTTCAATTCCTTGGATAAATGCTCTGGTTGGTGGTCGATACCGATAAGATAAGCGGGTAATTTTTTGAGAAATGGTAAGCCCTTAATCAACTAGAATTACCCGTGCCTTTAGGCCGGGTGTCCTCCAGGAATGTGTTAGTATGAGAGTCATGAGCCATCATATTCACAAAAATCATAATAAGAGCTGTTTACTGTATCGCCTAGTGTGTGTCCAGCCAAATACAGGCGAAAGATCTTTACAGAAAAAATAGAAAAATCTTTAATGATGCCAAAAAACCAGGGAATTTTGGGCTTCCCTTTTCCTTTGAATGCTTTGGCAATCAATTGATTTTGTAGAAAAAGCTGCATGCGCTGAAGGAGTTTTACGGCAAAATTTCTTCGCTTTTGAATCTTTTTCAAATCCCTTGAGGTTGGCCTTCCCTTTTTGAAGGCTGGTACAAGAATGTTGGCGACAGCCACTGCATCTTGAATTGCTACGTTGATATCGAGCTCACCCACAGGCGACATGGCGTGAGCCCCATCACCAATACAAATCACGCCATTGCCTGACCATTGCTTGAGGCGATTCATTTTGACCTCAAGCGATTTAACCTGCTCCCATGACCTAATTTCATTCACACGGTTTTTTAAAAATGGAGCCAGTGCTTGAGTATAATTACGAAAGGAGTCAAGCCCCTGAGCCTTGGCTTCTTCAACGTGTCCCTTTTTCACTACAAACCCCACTTGCCAATAGTCCTCCTTTTGAATCATGACGAGAATGCGTCCCTTGTCGAGACAGTCAAAGCTCTGCCTGGGGTCTGAGCTACTTCGAGAGATGCGGAACCAAAGCACATCCATGGGTGCGCCGTAGTCTTCTGCTTTTAATCCAGCCTTTTTGCGGATGGTGGAATGCCGTCCATCTGCTCCCACCACGAGATCAGCCTGGATGTTTAAAACTTCCTTTTTATGCTTAGTATTTACCCCAATAAATTCATGACGGAAGGGTGAATGGTATCCCCTCTAAAATCTTGAAAAAATCATTCCATTTCCTTGCTAAAAGATAGCCTAAAATCATCCCAGCTGGAGCCCCTCCTACAACGCAACATTGCGTTTTAACGGATTTTTGAGTCATTATGCAGTCTTTATAACTTTCATCTAAATATACTTTTTAATCGTTTTTATAAGGTTTAAAATGGTGCTATTTGATTTTATTAAATATTCTTTTGCACCTAATTTTTTACATAGCTTTATATCAGATTCTTGATCTAGGTTCGATGTGATGATCACCGTAATCTCCTTAGTTAGACCATTTTTATTCATTTCCTTGAGTACTTCAAACCCATCTTTTTCGGGCATTCTTAGATCCAAAAGCATCAGATCTGGCTTTTTCTTTTTGAGTTTATCCAGAACCTCTTGGCCAGAAATACAGTGAGTTACGTTGTAGTTTGCCTGAGTCAGTCCGTCTACGTAGGCAGATCCAATGAGGGGGTCATCTTCAGCAAGAAGAATATTTTTTTTGATCATTGTTTTTGTCATGGGTTAAATTTATTGGTTAGGATTGGGCAATTTTCTTCTCACCCTTACGTATTTTCATTCCCTTGAGTGGAATGGATATGTAAAATGTACTCCCTTTTTCAGATGATTTAAACCATACTTTTCCACCACTGGCCTCCATGATCATATGAGCAATGTAGAGGCCTAGGCCTGAACCGTCTGCTTCAGTTTTAACCGCATTGTCAGCTCGAAAGAATTTTTTAAAAATATTGGCCTGAGCCTTTTTGGGAATCCCAATCCCACTATCTTTGATGGCAATTAGATATTGCTTTTTGTCTTTTCTTAGAGAAATTTCAATTGACCCCTGCGCAGGAGTATAGCGAACTGCATTGCTCAAAAAACAAATGAGAACTTCATGAAATAAGGCCTGATCAATCAGAACTTTATTAAGGTCGGACTGCGGAAAATCAAGCTTATATTTAATCTTTTTTTTCTTAGCAATGGCTTCTATGCTTTTAGAGGTAGATCTAATAAATGTTTTTAGATTAGTGTTCTCAGGGTTGATGGACATTTTACCACTTTCTAGTCGGGATACATTCAGTAAGTCGTTCACCAATTGAATCATGCGACCGGTCGAGACTTGAATGTTATGAAAATAGTCTTTTTGTTTGCGATTGTAAGTATATTTTTTATCTTTAGACAATAATTCAGAAAACAATTTAATGGCAGTTAGCGGGGTGCGCAGTTGATGGGAGGCAAGTGAGACGAACTCTGTTTTAGCCTCATCAATTTCCCTTTCCTTAGTGATGTCTCGAAACACCTCTACCACACCCATGAATTTATTGTCTATCATTATTGGGGAGACCGTAAGAAAAACAGGAAATTTACTCCCATTTTTTCGTTTATAATAGATCTCTTTGCCTGCAGAGGTTGCATTCTTGAATCTCTTTTTTAGGGCTTTGTTGATCAAGCGTTTAGACTTAGGAATTTCCTCATTTTTTTTATTTAACATTGGGATTACCTCAGTCAAGCTTTTCCCATGAACTTCTTTTGCTTTCCATCCAATTAAAACCTCGAATGCCTTGTTGACTAGGGCAATTTTCCCTTGCTCATTGACTACGATTAAGCCTTCTCCAATACTAGCTAAAATCGCCTCATCTTTTGCCTTTTCTTTACGTAAATTTTCGGTGAGCCGCTTGCCGTAAGCAATGGATTTTTGGCGAGATGAGGCTAAGGTATAGACGGCAAGTGTAATTAAAAAACTTATAATGATGCCAGCAAGGATGATTATGATAGGAATAGCTTGATTGAATCCACTCAGGCCAAACCCAGGGCTACTCACAAAATTTAAAGTCCAAGGTCTACCAGCTGCATAAATGGTTTTAATGCTATTAAAACTTGCCACCTGCCCTTTTTTTGAAATTTTTTCATTGGTATCATTGTACAATTCATTTTCTAAACCCTGTTCTGTTCCATCGTAAATACTTAGCCCAATCTCTTTTAAGCCTCCCACTCCGATCACTGCTTCCACAAAATTGCGAGCCCGAAAGGCACTGTAAACGTAGCCCAAAATATTTTCTCGCCTTCCTTCTAAATCTTGATTAGCTGTTGTCTTATAGGCAGGTACATAGATTAAAAAGCCAGCTTGTACATCGTCATCAATTTCTTGCACCAAGGTGATGAGGCCTGACATTTTAGGCTCACCACTATCCCTGGCCTTTTCCATGGCTGACCGACGGATAGCGTTGGAAAACATGTCATAGCCAAAAGCTTGTTGATTCCTTTCATCAAAAGGTTCCAAGTAAATAATAGAAGTGTATAAATCCCGCTCCCCTTCGGGTTTGATGTCGTAATCAGGAAAACCTTCATTCCGAATCGATTGCACGTGAGAGGCTTTATCTTCCGGTTGTACAAAAATTGAATAACCGACCCCTTGAATGCCAGGATAATTTTTATCTAAATCTAGGCTGTCAACATAAGTCTTCCATTCATTGCGCTCAACACTTTCTGAGGCATTGACAAAGCCCACACCACCTTTAAGCGTATTAATATAGATGTTTAGACGGTCTTCTATGGCGATGGTGGCCTGATTTACTTGATTTTCAAAGCGTAGCTCAGATTCATTGAAGAAATTATTCACCACAATGCCAGTTGCAATCACTGTGGCAAAAATCGAGATAAAGAGGATGCTTGAAACCATCACCCATCCTGTGAACTTCAAGGTGTGTTTATCGCCCCCTCTAAAGACTATAAAAATAGTGCTACACCCTATGAAAAATAAAAAAGCAGTGGTTGAACTCACGGAATAAAAAATGGAAGTCCCGAGTAGGCTCACCATTTCAAGGGAATAGCTGATTAGAATCAATAATGAAAAAAGTATGGTGATCGTGATATAAACATCAATAATATGATTTCCCCCCCACCTCTTAAATTGTGAGCTTATGAATGCTAGTCCAATTAGAAAAAAGCCAATCCCTGTGAACATTCCCATTCGCGCAGGGGAAGGCGTGGCAAGAATCTGCTCCGAAAATAAAATCAAACCCAATTCCAATGATATGACTTCGAACAAGTTCAGTAAGCTTAGTGTGGACACTGTGATTAAAATTAAACCTAGATAAATGGTGCTAGTTTTAAATTGTTTTATTTTAGCGATTATGCCAACCCCCATGATCATAAAACAGAGTCCAGTCAGCGGATTCATTTTTGCTTTTTGACTTGCTATTTTATTTAATAGCTCAAGTTGAAAGGTCCAATCAATCAAATTAAGAATAGGCCAAAAAATCAAAAATAGCGCAATGATTAAGCCAATTCTTTTAGTCGTGAATATTTTTTTTAAACCTTTTTTCAGCCCAAAAAAAATCAATAAAAACCAAGCTCCCATTAAAATCATCAGAAGTGGAATGTATGATTCTACGATGAGACTTTTGATTTTTTCAATGCGAATGTGTTCCACATTTGCTTTCACACTTTTTTCATCAAAGGTGTTAGAAAAATGATTCCATGGATTTAATCGTTCTCCACTCTCTAGGTCATAGTAGTAAGCTGTTGAATTATCTCTGTATTTCACCAAGCGCCCAGTCACAGGCTCAACCCACAATTCTAAGTATACGTCTAATTCTACCCCCCGACTAATGCCCACTTCAGGCAAATTGGCTAACTCTTTGGTTTGATCAATTGTCACACCGTCATATTCAGTTTCATAGTGGTAAACTTCTAGTTCGTAAAGATATTCCGTTCCAATGTATTCCATGTGTGCTGGTGCATCATAGTTGATGTGCCAATACGTAAATGAATCATCTTTTTTTAGATTTTTTGGGGCAAATAGATAGCCATTACGGTCTTTATCACCCATTCCTTCAACATGAAACCCTGTTTGACGATCAATCCCATATATGCGCTCAACTGAAAAAATAGGCTCATCATCAATACTCCTTACATCAAAGCTATTTTTTATAGTAGACTGGCCATTCAAGGTTTCTAGTGTTTCATAAAGGTAGTGGCTTTTAGAATAAACACTGCCAGAATAGGCATTTCTCTCCTCATCAAATAAATCATCGGTAGAAATGATTTGAGAGCTGAAGCTAAAATTTTCAGGCAATTGGAGGATTTTGGGAGCAATGAACCAGAGCCAAAAAACTGCAAAAATGAGAAAAAGAAAGCCGATCAATGCATGAGCAGGATTTTTTTTGACTGGTTTCATTCTTTATTTTTTTAAATGGATGATGTCTTTTTATTTTTGCACAAAGAGCTCCCTCAATATTAGTTTTCAAGTGGAGGGGTATGATGCTATACTCATGGCAAGCATAGCAAAAAAAATGAAAAAGAAAAACGTAAAAACCGCTATTGCTCTCCACCCATCACCGTTCAAAATTTTTTCTGATCCTAAAAAGTCACGCGTTTTGTGGCATGACACTAAAACATTTGCCTCAGCTTCAACGATTTATTTAGAAAACATGCTGAGCGGCGTGTATGGTAAACTTCCCAGCTCATTAAAGCCTCCGCTTGCTAATTTGCAGGTTGCTGCCGTGATTCAATTGATTGTTCTAGAAAACAACTCTATTTTTAATAAATTAGAACTTGACTCCCTTCAGTCTGATTCTCAACAACAGACTGCGGATGAATTCGTGAATCAAGCTACCCATTTTTTAGCACCAGTTTTTCGAAGACGAGGTGTTGCATTCGACCTTAAAATTGCTAAGGGCGCTACCCTTAACTTGGATCAACGCTATGGCTCAACTCTGTTGCAAAACCTACTTCTGTTGTCTCTTGAGTTATGTTCTCAAAAGGCAAGTGTTCTTAGGGTGGTAGCTGCTAGTAACCATTTAAAGCTTGAGATATCGACCAGGCTCATTCAAAATGAACTAGAAGATCGGTTAAATAAGAAGCATATTTATAGTCAAAAGCGGGAACAGTCTAGCTTGCCCGCCTTGCTATATCAGATCAGTCTCAAGCTAGCTCATCTATTCAAGGCTAAGCTCAGTTGTGCCATCAAAAATAAAAAACTAATCATAATGTATGGTCAAAAATAAAGCTAAAAAAATACTCTTTGTGGATGATGAACCCCTTTATGCTCAGTCTTATGGAGAAGGTTTAAAAGCCTTGGGTTATGAGGTTGAATTGGCCAAAAATGGGGAAGAGGCTTTAGAAAAAATACAGAAATTACACTTTGATTTACTCATTGTTGATTTGATCATGCCCATCATGAGTGGTATTAGCTTTTTAAAGAAAATCCGTCGTAAAAAAATTCCTATCATTGTGTTTACCACTCTCGAGGGTGAGACGGATCGTGAAGATGCCATTAAATATGGGGCTAAAATTTTTGTGAAAAAAGGAGAAACAAGTGTTGATGCCCTTAAAGAAAAGGTAGAATTAATCTTTAATGAATGAATGATGGCCTCAAAGAAGCCTAAAATGGTATTTGCCCTTGGAGTAGGTTTTGTTGCTGCAATGGTAGCTTACGCTATCTTTCGTATTAGTAGCTCAATGGAATCCCTTTTTACTTTTTCTAGTCCATTTGGTAGTTTTATTATCATTCTTTTTTTAATTGCTGAGCTTTTTATTTTGGTTCAAAGTAGTGGTTATTTTTTTAATATTCTCTTTTCTATTACTCATTATAAAAGACCCCTTATTTCATATAGTGGTCAAAAAAATATGCCAGCAGTGGACATCCTAATCCCCGTCCATGATGAGCCAGAATCCGTTGTTTTTAAAACACTCGTAGCTGCTCAGCACATTGATTATGAGTCATACCGCATCATTGTGGTTGATAATTCAAGTCAAGCCAAGTCCACTAAGGCGATGCAGCGTATTTGTAAAGAGAGAGGCATCGATTATTTTGAAACGCCTTATCCGCGCCATGGTGCAAAGGCGGGGGCTATAAATGAATACTTAAAAATTTTGCGAGCACCCTATATTGCTATTTTTGATGCTGATTATAGAGCTAGTCGAGATTTTTTGAAATTGACTGTTCCTCAAATGGAAGCTGAAAAAGACTTAGCCTTCATTCAAACCCCACAATTTTATGGAAATCTTGAATCAATCCCAATCAGTAAAGCCGCTCAAATGCAACAGTCTATTTTTTATGAGTACATCTGTGAAGGTAAGAGCTTAAAAAGTGCCACATTCATGTGTGGTACAAATCTCCTCATTCGTACAAAGGCTCTCAGAAGCGTCGGCGGATTCGATGAGGAGTCTATCACTGAAGATTTCTCCACTTCATTCAAGATGCTATTTAAAGGATGGAAAACCAAATACTACAATCAAACCGCTGCCTTTGGTGATGGGCCTAGAAATATACGGGAATATTTTAGACAACAGTACCGTTGGGCTCGAGGTACATTGGGTGTTTTTTTTAAATCCTTTTTCAAGCTATTGACCTCACGACAATTGTCATTTGGACAACGGGTCGAATTCATACTCTCTGGCAGTTATTACACAATAGGTGTTGTCTGGTTGATCCTTTTGTTGATGCCCATTCTCTACATTTTGACTGGAGTGCCTGCCTACATGGCTGATCCAGTTTTCTACTTCTGGGCTTACATTCCTTATTTCTTACTTTCTTTAGTCTTATTTTTCCAAAGCTTATTTTTGCGTCATTATCGTGCCGGCGACTGGCTAAAAAATCAATCTCTCACCCTGCTCACTGCGCCGGTTTATGCCAAAGCGTTTTTTCACTCTCTTTTTAATCATAAGGCTCGCTTTGAAAAAACTCATAAAAATGCCTCCATTCACGAAATTCCGTGGGATCAACTTTACATTCAACTCACCCTAATTATTTTGAGTGTTGTTGCTATTTTTGTTGCTCTCATCAAGTTGTTTGTGATTGGATGGCATGATATGGTGTCACTGAGTATTAACCTTTTTTGGTGCTGCTTTCACTTGTTGTTACTGACTTATTTATTAATTTATGTCATTAAAAATAAAAATAAAAAAGAAAAAAAATAAGCATTCGCTCCATGAAATTTTTGTTTTAGAGGAATTATTTTTAGATCAATTGATTTTTAAATTAAGTTCCACTTTTGATTTATACAAAATTAAGCAAAAAGAAAAAAGGGAGATTAAAAGTTTCATTGATCAATTAGAAAGTATCACGCGCGAAAATCTTAAAATTCTTAAAAAATACTATGATCACTGAATCTGACATAAAATCTGATTTGCGCGATTTGGTCTATTTGGAAGAAGAGGTTTATACCATTTTAAAAGGGGTCAAGTTAGATACTAAAGAAATGCAGATCATGATGGATAATGTTAATGAAAAGCAGGTTATTTTGGCCAAGTTGATTAAGTTCTTTAATGCTTAAATTTCATGCTAAATGAAAAGGCAAATTTTTAAAATCATAGCATGGGTTTTTTTAAGCCTTCTTTTTTCACTCTTCTTAGCATGGTTTTTTTACCATTGGACCTTACAAGGATATCAAAATAAATCCATCACTTTTGAATCGGAGTTAGCCGAATCTTTGATGATCTTTGAGTATAATCAGAGTCAACACAAGGATCCCGTTTCTGATTGTTGGTATGATAGTGGGGATTACATCGTAGTATTGCCTCGAAACACCGAAGCCCTCTTTTATTTATCTTTGGCTTATCGTTATGCCCAGTTAGAAGTGACTAAAAATGATCTGAAGCAGGTGATTGATCAGCAGCTGGTTTGTGTGGAGAAGATGCTGACTCTTAATTTTAAGCAGTTTCGAGATCAAGCCAGTCATGGGTTTAATATGCCTCCTTTTTTTAATGAGCACTTCTACCCTAGTGATAGTTATTTTTTTCGTGACGAGGAAGGGGCTGATGTTTTTTTAATGCTGTCTCTTGTTCATGATAATTTAGGAAACACTGAACAATCACTGGTATATAAAGGTAGAGTTGAAAATAAGGGTTTAACGTCTTCAGATAGCTGCTGTGAGTGGGGTCCCCTTGTATTGGAAGACATGGAATGGAAGGCGCTTCAAGGGTTAGCTGATATTGAGAATTCTAGTTTACCAGAGCACCGTTGGGGCATTCAATTTCCCTCGCTCTTAAGTCTAAAAAGAGGTGATTTCGATAGCGTCGAAGGTCTTTTGTCTTTTGTAGAGAGCGAGTGGAAGGGGCAGGCGTGGCCCTTTGAATACCTCGGGGGTAATTATGATATTGCGGGTACAATCGCCTTGGAACGGCTTTATGCAGAGGCAACAGGAGATGATTCCTATCGGGAGTTGTCTGATGACCTTTATGCATATTTAGTGGGTGATAACGACTATGATTTTGACTTTACTCAGGCTGATGAGCTCTACCATCCCTGCTCTTTTTTCAAAGTCTGTGAGTTAAAAGACACCTTGATCAACGGCATTTATGAAGAGGGGCAGGTCGAGATTGAAAAAAACTGGCAGACGCGCGAGGTTCAGTTGGTGGGGCAGGCTCAGTATGTTTTGATGAAGGTTTTGTATTTTGAACTTTGAGAAACCACTGAATTTTCATTTTAACCATTGTTTGATTTCTCGATTTAAAAATGGCCTTCGTTGAACTCTCAGTTTATTACTGCTAAACTCGAGTCAAACAGCAAATATTCTAAAATTTAAAATCATGTCCACCTTCATCAAATCCACTTTCTTTAGCCTTGCCTTCCTTCTGTTTCTCAGCCCTGCCATGGCGGCCGAACCGACTTTTTCAGATCTCTCTGCAAATGATGAGCATTTTTTAGAGATTGAATACCTAGTTGCTCGAGATGTGATCGATGGTTATGAGGATGGGACATTTCAATCTCATCAGCAAATTACTCGGGCCGAGCTGGTTAAATTGATGGTGGCCATGCAAGGCATTGAGCCTGACCCTGAAGTGTATCAAGGTTGTTTCGCTGACATTGATGACGGGTGGGAGGCGCCCTATGTTTGTTATGCTAAAGAAATGGAGTGGATTCACGGTTATTCAGATGGTTATTTTAGGTCTGATCGTTTTGTGAATTGGTCTGAGACATTAAAAATTGTACTCAATCCACTATTTAAATATGAGATTGCTCAAATAACAGCTGATGACATTGCCAAGTATGCTGAAAACTCACCCTTTGCTGAAGATAGCTGGTTTGCACCGTATGCAACTCATGCATCGATGACCAATGTCAAAGACGGCTGGGACATGGATGAAATGTACAAAGCGACTCGTGGGGATGTGTCTGGTTTCATTTCCAATTCACTTGTGTATCATGAAAATGATTTAGATGTTTACCACGATTACTTTCGAGATGATATTTTGCGTGAACAAGGGTATGGTGACTTGATCTCTCGCCCCACTGATTGCTACCATCTTGAGGCTTTAGAATTCGATTTTTACTCTGATTATTTAGAGTCCGAATATGCATTAATACCTCCATATAATAGTTTTTATTCATATTATCCCAGCAGCTTTCCTCGGGTTGATTTGGGACATTTTTGCTCCCTCCACAATGAAGATTTTTTATTCTCCCTTTTGGTTGAAACTGAAGAGGGCAAGATGATAAAGCATTTGATCCGTTTTGATCAAAATGGGGTACTACTTAAAGATCAAGCTGTTTTTTGCAACAGTTCGAGTGAGCGCCCTCATCCATTATTCTCTCCGTACTATTCAAATGATATGATTCCAAAAGATCCTGATAGTATGGAGTTGGTGGACTGCTCATTTTTCAAAGATGATCATG
>JAUHXI010000007.1 GCA_030426875.1 bacterium | reverse complement strand
TACTCCCCCCACTCCGTTGCCAATGGGCTCATTGGATCGATTCCCAAAATTATCCTCTAAAACTAACGAGAAAAAATAAGTCCCATAAGCGGACGTGTCAAATTTAAAGCTCCCCATCTCGGTATCCCTGCTTAAGTCAGTTTTTAGCCATGCGCCAGTTTCTTCTTTTTTATACCACAACTCTACTTTTTTTAAACCGGCGGGGCCAACATCGATAGCATCTTCGTAGCCAATGGAGATGATGGGTTGATTGCTAACATCTTCTAAAAAAATACCTCCCAAAGTTGGCGCTTGCGAATCATAACTGATTTCAAAAATGTTCTCCTTTGAGCGATTTTCTGCTTTATCATAGGCAATGAGCTTGAAATAATAGACACCTAAATCATGCAGATTAACAAATAAAAGGGAGTCGTCTTTAAGTTCACTTTTTTGACCCGTGTTCACCCAGGGGTCATCGCTTTCTTTTTTATGCCACAATTCAACACGGTCTAAACCAGCAATGCCTTTGTCTAACGCATTTTTATAATTGATTTTCACTGAACCAGTAGTCATTTTAGGCGCCTGAACGGTTTCAAAGTATGGGCTTTGTGTGTCATAAATCGTCGTGGTTTGCCCATCGCCTGTAGGCACTGAGCTGTGATTGCCAGCCTTGTCGTGGGCTTGCAGGCTAAAGGCGTAAATTGCATTGGGTGAGGCATCGGGTCTGAAAGAAAAGCTTCCTGAGACACCTGGTGAAACCAATCCGGAATCAATCCACTTGCCTTCATTTTTTCTATAAAAAAGACTGACATGAGAAAAGCCTGAACTCCCTTGATCTGATGCATCTAAGTAGGTAACAGTGATAGGGGATGTGTTTGCATAGCGTGGTGAGTTTACCTGTCCAGGGTCAGGGCTTAAGGCATCAGTAATTTGCAAAAAATCTTGACCTCCTTGATTTCCATTATTGCCTGAACTTGACGCATTGCAGGCAGAAAAATCTAAATCACAGCTCAGGTCACAAGCCAGTGTTCCAGAGGTATAAGCAAAATCAGTACACACAAAACCACTCAGATTGGCAGTGTCACAGGTTTCTCCTGGTTCAATGAGGCCGTTGCCGCAAACGGCATTGCTGGTTTCACAGGTATCGCAATCTTCAGTACTTTTTAGACCACTGGGAGCATTGGTAAATATTTTAAAATCATAACGGGTGTTGGGCAAAATCGTGATGACTTCCGAATAGTTCGCCAATGAGTCCATTCGTGTTATTTGAGGGAGTGCTGGATAATTTAAGTCCGAAGCGGGTTTATAAAAAACAGTGTAACCGCTTACATTTGAAAGAGAAGAAGGGCTGGCATCCCAAGTCAATTCCACATCCGTTGCAGTTAAATGCGTGACGGCAGCATTTTCTGGGGCGGCGGGTAAAATGGTCAAGCTAGCACCCAGATCATCATTTGTGGCAGCAAATGTTTTGCCCATCATTCCAAGTAAGAAAAAAAACAGAAGCAGTCGTTTGCCAGTGATTTTTAATAGATTTGTATTTATTTAATTTGAGATGATGGATGATAAAGAATCCTTTTTAAATGATAGGGATCAATAGCTAATATTAACTCCTCCAAATTCAACACTGTTCGTGTAAATTCCGGCCCCATGAGTAAAATCAATGGCACCATAAAGATCCACGTCAATTGTTGTGGCTCCAGGACAACTGGCTCCGCTACAATTGTAGACCGTTGTCGCGTCTGGATCTCACCATTCAAGTTCCATCCAAACCCTAAATTGGACAACCAATTTAAAATAGTCAATGTTCCGCTGGTGGGCCATTGATTGGGGCTTAGTTGAATGTCATAACTTGCGGCATTGGTTGTTACAGACACTGTGGGTGACCTGAAATCTAAGGCATTGTTAATCGGGTCAAGTGTCATGGCCAAGTCGGTTTCAATCACTACCAGGTCAAAATAATCATTTGCCGTCCCAGTAAAGGTTACACTATTGCTCACTGCTGCATCAGATGAGCTCGCCTGCACTTGATAATCACCTGCTCGGTCACCCAGAGTTAGGTTGACCTGAGCATGGCCAGTTGCAGACGTGTTATCACTTGCCGCACTCAAGCCCTGGCCATTGGCTGTGGGTGAACCAGGTGTAGAGATTATGGAAAAATCTACTGTCACCTCATCCTCCAAAGCGGTATTTGTCCCCCCATCGGTCACTTGCACCTGAAGTGGTGTTCCCAGTGTGTGCCCGATTGGATTTTCTGGATCGCCATAATTCTGATTGTTTCCCCCGGTGATGATTAAGGTCGTTAAAGGCACTCGCACTATAGTGGTAGTGGCCGAACTGGTGCTTTGATTGCCAGCGTTGTCTGATACGACCCATTGGTATTGATAACAACGAGGTGCTGTGGCTGTTTCATCAGAAATATTAGGGTAAGTGCCTGAATAAGCAATGGTTGAGTAGCCACCAAAACTTCCACAACTATTGCTCGAATACGTGCCTTCACGCCGTTGTAAAATCCGTGTGCTGGTGTCAATTCCGGAGGCTGAATCTGCTCCATCATTCACCACAAAAGTGGGGAAGTCATTGTTGATAATGCGGGTACTATTGGGCGTGATTGATGTGCCTGACGGCCCAATCGAATCAACGATATAATCCACTTGCTGACTGCTATTCATTGCATTGCCTGCTCCATCCGCACAACGAATATAAACGGTTTTAGCGCCGTCCCCATCTAAATCAGTCGTACAATTACTCGTACTGGAACAGGCAAAACTTAAAAGAGCATAGTTTGAATCCACTGTGTCCCATCGACAGGCATCCACCCCTGCCCCCGTGTCATCACTGATAAAGGCAATGGCCGTACTACTGTCATCAGTCGTGTCGTAATAGGTTGCTGTCGTGTCACCAGCCACCGAAGTGACACTGGTGATACTCGGTAAGATGGTATCCACTGTGTAATCATTTGTGCCTTCAAGTGTGGTCTCATTTCCTGCATTATCGATTACGGTCACCACTACATTGTTGTTGGCATCTGCTTGAGCGTCCAAACTTCCAGTGATGTCGGCTGTCCAGACATTGCCCACCTCCGATCCTGAAACGGCTGTGTCTGCAGAAAGAAATTCTGACAAGTCAAATTCAACAGCACTGATCGTGTCAGCATTGTTGTCGCCAGTCACAGCATTGTTCCAGGTTCCTGTGGCAGTGTCACCGTTGATGAATTCTCCAGAGATCCCACTGGCACCTATAACGGAGATATTGGCTGTGGTCAATGTGGGCGCCTGGTTATCCACCGTTGCCACTGTGGAGTCCGCAGTGGTGGTTTGGCCCCCTAAATTACTAGCCGAAACTGAGGTGGAAACAAGGGTATCAATTGCGCCCGAAACTACCGTGTAGCAGGCTTCATAAATGTCATCACTTGCTGTTCCCCCACAAGCCGTGGTGTCTGTCATGCCTGTCATGAGTGAGCCTCCCCATCCAGAAAGATCAGCTGTGATCGCCGTGAGGCCAGAGTTGTTATCTCCTGTGGCCGAATTGTCCCAGGTTACAATGATTTCATCACTTACAATAAAAGCATTAGAAGTGCCCGAACCTGTATTGATTGAAATATTTCCATCCGTCACTGTAGGGGGCGGGTCAACACGAGTTGCTATGGTGAATAAGGTGCCACCTCCAGCCCCACCAAATGGAAAATTCAACTGAGCCGTCCACTGGTCATCCAAACTTGTGTCATCTCCACCAGCCCCGTTGTCTGTCATGGCTAAGGGGGTTTCATCACTCAAATCCGTGTCGCTATCAGAATCGTAAATCAGATAATAACTAGTTCCACCTTGAAGATCGGGAACATTAAAATCAGAGTCTTCAACATCAAATTCCAGGTCGACGGTACCGACATCACCAAATTCTTGCATGGACCACTGCCGTGACAAAAGTTCATAATCGGTCGGAGCCCCCGTGGCAGTCCATGTGGCGGCGCCATCGTTATTGGCCCACATCAAAAATTCTAAATCAGCTTGGCCCATAGCTTCACTCACTTGCAAAATGGCATCCGAATTAATAGATTGTGATGTATTTTGAGCAAGGCCAGAAATATCATCTCGACCAATCCCTGCGATGTCATTTTCATAAACATCTCCATAATCTTGAGTCCAAATGGCGCTGGCATTTGAATTCAAATAATCAACTCCCCCAGGCACGGATGATTGGTCTAGAGTGATCCCATACTTCAACGCTAAATACGATTCAATTTTTTGCCGATCAGTTCCTGTTTTTTCATCAGAGAAAGCTAAAATTTCAGCAACATCACCCTGAAAATAACCACTCAATGTATCACTCACATATCCAGCACCCACGGCAGATTCGGTTAGGGTGACAGCCCTGCCACCACCACTATCCGTTGCTAAATCACCCCCATTGATTTCTAGGCTGACTTGAGCGGTACTTGTATTGATTGAACCTGTATGTAAATAAAATTCATTGTCTAGACTTGTGCTGCTTGCACTGGTGAGTGAGCTTCCCAATAAATAACTTGCTTCAGCATTGCCAGAATTGTTATTTGCCTTCATATATACCCCATCAGCACTCCCTGCGGCATCGGATTCCATTCCAAAAAACGTGCGCTCATTACTGCCCGTGTCAGTGTTTTTAATGACCGAAAAAATACTCTGCGGCTCCACGACAAAATTAGATGTCAGGGCATCGTTGGTGCCGTCAAAACGAATCACAGAATGGCCATTGACTGCATCAGCCACAAGCTCTGGTTGATTGGCAGTTGTTCCTTGGCTAAAAGTATAGGCTCCAGCTGCATGATCCAACCAATCTGTCACATCTGAACCCGAAGTAGTCACACCTTCTTCAGCCAAAAGCCAAAGGGCTAAATTACTGTTCAGTCCAGCCGGTTTGTTTTGACTGTATAAAATTTGAATCTCACTGTCGGTCAAAACTCGATTGTAGAGGCGAAGGTCATCTAATTTTCCATCAAATGGTTCACCGCCATCCGACTCACTGGCCAAGCGCAAGTCAAGCGCATTAGACAGGTCATCAATCTCCGCTATGATGCCCGTGTCAAAAGCAAAATCAGAAAAACCATCAATATAAATTTCGGTGCCAGTGTCACTGTCATCATCCCATACAATCGCAAAATGTGACCAGTAACTCCCAAAAAAAGACCTGGAACTGGACAAGGAATACTCATCTCCATCCCCGTCAGCCACTTCAAAAATAAGTTGGCCTGACGAGTTGTCAACATAAACCAAATAGCCAGGATCCCCCGAGCCTAAACTGTCACGCTTAGCAATAATTGTGTCTTGATTTGAGGTGGTATCGCGGTTGAACCATCCTGTAATGGTGAAATCATCGCTGGCCCCAAAATCCAATTCACCCCCAGCAGGGTCAGCGATTGTCACGAACTCATTTGAACCATCAAAATCGAGCGCAAAAGGGTTTCCATTCGTAAAGCCAGGTGCAGAGGCTGACCAATCTCCAGATTCCATATTCGTCAGTGTGCCATCGTTAGTATAACTTGATTCGTCCACAGCTGTACTTCCAGAGCCTGTGTTGAATTGCCAATTGCCTAATAGCTCATCCCCATCAGCCCCAATAGTGGGCTCATCATTGGCAATTTGCCATTGTCTAGACTCTTGATAGGTCAAGATTTCAAGTGTCACTTCCTCATCAGAAGTTGATAAATCAGAGCTATGCAGCCTTAAAGGACCCAGTGTATAAAACTCCGGAGAGATGTCAGGGGCATCATATGTGTACTTAAATTCGTGCATGTGACCCGCTTCAGCCACCACGTCCCAGGTGATGGTTTTTACCCTTCCATCTTCTGACAATGCAACCTCACCTAAGCTTGATGAAGCATCTCCAGTTTGGCCAGTGTCATAAACACCAAAGCTTGCAGGCACTTGATCAGTGATGTGTCCCTCAAAGTCGTCTGGAAAATAAATGGTAAAACTCATGGGTGATTCTCCCACCGGATAAAGACGTGTGGCAGCTTGACGTTCTACACAATAACTTAATTCATCGCCAATCGTAAAATTTGTTACACTCGTACGGGTTTTATCATCAGAAAGTGTCGCCGTCACCCGAGCCTCATGCAAGCCATCTTGCTTGCTCGCATAAAATGCTTGATAATCAGGTTCAATATTCGTTGAATCAAAAATCGTACAATTACCCGTATTTTCAACCGTTATGAATTCGCTCGCACCCGTAGAATTTATTATTTCAATCTGAACATCCGCATCACAAACCGGCATCCCTCTGTCATCCAGCACTCCAATGTGCATCATTACTTGGTCGCCTGCTTTATAACCATCTTGGTCCGTATTTACGGCTAAAACTCCCCACGTAAAATCTTGAGTATACCGTTCGGTTTCACCGCTGATGGGGTTGTTGATTTCAATTTCAACCTGATGCAAGCCAGGGGTGAACTCACCAACAGGATCAATGGTCATGATTAGAGATCCCGCCTTAAAATTTAGATTCTCAAGAGGGATTTCAATATCGCCATCCGGACTTGATGCTGTGACACGAATGAGCTCTTTGGCTGACTTGACCTCCACCGAAGCTTGCTCTTGAGCAATCGCCTCCATCAAGGTATTTTGGGCAACGGAGTCTTCGGTTAATTTTTCAGTCAAAACACCCTTCAATTCCCCACCTTGATTCGCGTCTGAAATAGCCTGCCTTAGGATTTCTTCTCGGCTTAATTCATCACCTTGTAACGATAAATTCACCACATTTTTTACAATTTTTTCTTTTTCTTCTTGGGTGATCAGATTCTCTAAAATAATCTCCACATCAGGATCGTCCTCAAGGTCTGAGGCTAATTTTTCTTGAAAATCATCATCCACCATTGTCACTTCAATTTTGGATTCGAGACTTTCAAAAATACCACGGTCAGCACTTTCAATGAGAGCTTTTTCGGTGGCCTGATCTTCCAAAATACCTTTAATGAGACCTGTATTTTCACTTTCTAGGCTAGATTCAAGAACAGCCTTTTCAATGTCTTTTTCGGTCGTTGTTAAGCCAATCATCGCAGTAATTGCCTCCTGAATTTCAACAGGTTGCCCATCAGAATAACCGGCTAAATCCACGTCGGCTATTTTTATAGTGCCCTGCTCCACAATCTCATCTTTTACATCCGTTTGCGTTAGGATTTTGCCCGCTAAGATATTAGATTCCTCATCAAGATCGGCTATTTTTTCTGCCGCAATCTCAGACACCGCCTCAGGTAACTCTAAAGTGCTTTCAACCTCCTCTTCAACTACTTCAACATCAGTCGTCGCGCCTTCCTCAGCCTCAGTTGAATTCAAAGTTACTTCTTCGACCTGATTCATTTCAAGTACCTCATTTTCAATGATATCCTCTCCTTCTATTGCTCCTTCAGCCCTTTCGCTGGGCTCTGTGAGATCTCCTTCTCCAGCTTCAGTCAAATCAACCTCAGAATTTTCCGTTATTTCACCATCAATGCCCTGCTCAATTTCGGTGCTAATACTACCCTCAATATCTGTTCCAACTTCCACCTCTTCCACAACTAAATCCGCATCGTCCGATTCGACCAGTTCAACAACCTTTTCTAACTGCCCTTGTTCAGACTCATTTGACACCACTTCTTCCGAAGCCTCCTCCTCAATCGGCTCCGGTTGAACATCGGGTTCATTCTCCACGGGATCGGACTCCGGCTCATTGACTTCATCCGCTTGAACCTTATGATTTGGAAGTTCATCCTGATAAAGAAGGCTTAACCCTCCAAATGTTAAAAGACCAGTTAAAAAAACGATAGTCATTGCATGAAAGTGGAGAGCTTTCTTTGCTTGTTTTGGTTTGATTGGTCGAGCCACTGGTTTTGTTTTGGTTGTTTTGGTTGTTCTTTCTCATTATTATAACATAAACACCTGGAATTTTCAATCGATTTTTAGGATTTGAACTTTCTAAAAAAAAGGGTAAAATAAGCTACAAAAGTACATCTGTTCTTATTTTCTAAATCATCATTCATCATCAGCCTCAAATACCACATCAAAACCTACGGTTGCCAGATGAATTACTCCGACACAGAGCGGGTGATGACCGTGCTCGAAAAAATGGGGTATGAGCAGGTGGATCATTACCGCAAGGCTGATTTGATCATTCTCAATACTTGCATGGTCAAAAAATCGGCGGAAAACCGAGTTTATGGTCTGGGAGAACCTTTTGCTGAACTCAAAGAGGCCAATCCAAAACTCCGCATTGGCATCACTGGATGCATGATTCACAAAGACACTGGCCTTCGGGGCGAAAGTAAAGAAGAAGTTTTTAAGCGCATGCCCACCATTGATTTCGTATTCCGCATCAAAGACCTAATGCACCTACCCGATATGCTCCACAAAATGCACCATATGGAAGGCGCAGACGAGGTCAGTCAGATGAAGAGTTATTTTCACATCAGTCCTAAAATCACCAACATCACTCAAGTCTTCATCCCCATCATGAGTGGTTGCAACAATTTTTGTTCCTTTTGCATTGTGCCCTACACCCGGGGGCGCGAAGTATGCCGAGACATGGCAGAAATCATGGAAGAAGTGAAAAAGATGGCCAAGCGCGGGGCAAGCGAAGTGAATTTTGTGGGGCAGAATGTCAATAGCTACAAGCCCACGGATGCGGACTCGAAATCAAAAGACAGTCCCTTTGCTCAGCTTTTGAGGAAGGTCGACGCTGTGGAAGGCATCAAGCGCATCCGCTTTTACACCGTTCACCCCAAAGACATGGGCGACGATGTGGTGGCCCTTTATGGCGAACTTGATTCGATGGTTCCCCACATTCATTTGCCCATTCAAAGTGGTTCAAATAGCTGTCTCAAACGGATGAATCGTTTGTACACCGTCGATCGTTGGAAGGAATTAGCCGATAAAATGCGCAAACGCATCCCCAACATTTCCATCAGCACGGACATCATCACAGGGTTTTGTGGTGAAACCGATGAAGAATTTGAAGAAAGTATGCAGTTGGTCAAAGATTATAAAATAGACCTGATTTATGTCTCCAAATATTCAGGTCGCAACAACACCTATGCCTCCAAGCATCTAGTTGACGATGTGCCCTACGAAGTCAAAAAAGACCGCTTCGAACGCATCACCAAGGCCATGCAAGCGGTTTCGGCTGAATACTTGAAACAATTTGAGGGGAAAACGGTAGAAGTCTTGGTGGAAAAGGTGGAGAAGGGATTTGCGAGTGGTAAAATCCCAGAATTCAAACTCTGCCGTTTTAAATCTGATGACAAATTTTTGGTGGGGGAGTATGTTCAGGTTAAAGTGAGGGAGGCAAGGGAGTGGTGTTTGGAGGGGGAATGCATAGAAAAATCTCCTGAATCTATTTAAGAATAGGCTAATTGATCTAGATTGCTATCACCTTTAATCTAAAATTCTAATCCATGTTGCTTTTTGGAAAAATCAACAGCAATAAAGACGCTTCAGCGGTGTTAAAAGGCATAGGAATCGCCTTGATTGTTGGAAGAATGTTCCTTATAAAAGGCCCATTAAGATTTGAGACAGAGAAGGAGGGATTTAAATCGATACTCATTAGCCACGTCCACGACAACGTCATCGAAAATATAAGAATCGTTAATTGATATTATGGCTACAATACGAATTAAATAGTACAAGTTACAGTAGGCGTATTTTGAGAAAATAGAGCATAAAAAATGGGAAAAAATTGAATTTAATAATGAATGATTACCATTATAATCAACTTAAATATGGCATATGATCTATTCATCGAAAGAGAAAAGAAAATCCTTAAAGAAGAATGGCTAAGCTATTTAAATTCCAATGCTGATTTTGAAATAATTCAAAAATATTCAGTAAATTTTGGAGATGGTAAGCGTATAAAAATACAAACACCAAATAGTGGACTATGGAATGCAGGCAATTATAAAGTACCTTTTATTTTTTCGGAACGATCGGGGCGTATTTCAGTTACTAGACCGGGAAATCAAGAGATTGAAAAAATGATTACAATTGCAAAGAGTTTAAATGCAGTGGTTCGAGGAGATGAAGGTGAGATTTATGATGAAGCATACCTAAAAAATAGAAAAAGAGATTCAAATGCCATAAAAAAACCATGGTGGAAATTTTGGACTTAACGTCCATCAAAGTTCATTTTTATTCCTAATTACAAGCATAGAAAATGAAAAAATTTAATATAATTTATATGAAATAATAATAAAAAATGATAACTAATTATAAGTAAAATAATAAAAAATAAGTTAACAATTTTATTTAAATTTTAGGCTTTAAATAAACAAATAATTTGATTTTTGTCTAAAAATAAGTTAGACTAAATAATACAAAATGCTTTAAAAAAAGTTAACTGATTTAGATGAAATACATCGCCAGAAAAGTTATCAAAGGAAAGGCTTATTACTACCTTCAATATAAAAAATATTCCAAAAATTTGGGGCCTTATTTGCCATTAGATCTACCTCAGCAACTCATTGACTTTTTTCAAACCATTGGCGAAAAAGAAGCGCAAAAAATCCCTGCTGACATCAAAGAAAAATTCAAATACGGTCGAATCGAAACTCTTGAAAAGCTTCATTATTTTTACATCGTACTCAAACATGACCTTTCCAAAAAATTACACGATCATTTTTACAAAAGATTAGCCCTTCTTTTTACGTACCACTCCAATCGTTCCGAAGGTTCCAAAACCACCAAAAAACAAATCCTGGACTTCAGCCACTCCCGCATTCGAAAACCCAAAACCAAAACTCAACGAGAAATTTTTAACTCATTCATGGCCTTCAACCACATCACTTCTTCAGAAATGAAATGGAACATGAAGAGCGTCAAACACCTTCATACCTTGCTTTTAGACGATTTAGACCCCATGATCGCTGGCCAATGGAAAAAAGAAAATAATATTGTCGGCAATCATCTTACCGTTGATCATAGGCAAGTTCCTAGTGCCATGAAAGACCTAATGAGCTGGCTAAGCAATGAGCTAAAAAAGAAAACCATCTATCCCCCTGAGTTAGCATTAAGATTTTACACCCGATTCGAATTCATTCATCCTTTTGCAGATGGCAATGGACGCGTTGGCAGACTCTTGCTCAACGCAATTTTGTATAAATTCAACTATCCCCCCGTTATTTTTTTCAGCGAAAACCATCAAGAGCATTGCGCTGCTATCGAGCAGGCTCAAGAGGGGCGGTATAAAAAACTCCACAAACACTTTTTAAAACAAGTTAAAAAAACCAATGCTGAGCTTTATAAACTCAAATGACTCTCTTAGCTCATGGATTCACGGCTGCTCACATTGCCTAATGATAACTTTTTGCGTTAGAATGAAGGTGGTTTTAGCAAGGGATTCAAACATTTAAGGTTTGAATTTAGCCATAAATGCTTCAACCTTGCTCAGTACCATTGATTAAATTTTTGAATGAAAATCGCCATTGTCGCCGACTGGATGACTAACTATGGGGGAGCTGAAAGTGTTATTTCTGCCTTTCATGACATCTACCCAGATGCGCCCATTTACACCACCATGTACACCCCCGAAAAAATGAGAGAACTCGGGAGTCTTAAGGATGTGCGAACGACCTATCTCAATAAAATTCCAGGCGTCAAGCACCAGTGGATGCTTGGATTGATGCCCACTGCGATAGAAATGCTGGACTTGGATGCGTTTGATGTAGTGCTTTCCAGTTGTCATAGTGTCAGCAAAGGAGTCATCACCAAGCCTAGCACCCTCCATATTAGCTACTGTCATACTCCCATGCGTTACGCCTGGGAAACCTGGGATTTTGAGGGTCGTCTTCAAAAATTTCCCCGTATCTTACATGGCACCATCCGTCGACAGATGAAAAAAATTCGTCGCTGGGACCATGCAGCAGCCCAACGTGTGGATCAGTACATCGGAAATTCAACTTATATCGCCAGCAAAATTAAAGAGCATTACCAGCGGGATGCAGATGTGCTTTACCCCCCTGTTCGAGCAGACCGCTTCAAGCCCATTGAAAGCCCTAGCAACGATTTCTATTTTGCGGCAGGGCGGCTAATTCCTTACAAAAAATTTGATTTGTTGGTTGAAACCTTCAACGAATTAGGCCTCCCTCTTAAAATCGCAGGAACCGGACCAGATCTAGAAAAACTCCGAAAAATGGCCAAACCGCATGTCGACGTTTTGGGATATGTAGAGGACGATGAGCTCAAATCCCTTTACGCCAATTGCCGAGGGTTTATGTTCCCTCAAATGGAAGATGCTGGCATCGTACCGCTCGAAGCCATGGCTAGTGGACGACCCGTGATCGCATTTCATAAAGGGGGCAGTCGAGACACCATGATTGAAGGAAAAACGGGGCTTTTTTTCACTGAGCAAACCGTAGATAATTTGAAAGAAGTGGTTCGTACGTTCAATCGCATGACATTCGACCCTGCTTTTATCCGAAAGCACGCTGAGCAGTTTGATATTGAGATTTTTAAAGAGAAAATAAAAGGGTATGTGGAGGAAAAATGGGGGAAATTTAAGATGTAGAGACGCAAAATTTTGGGTCTCTATCTATATTATAAAATAATTGATCGAATTTAAATTTTGAATCAAAAAATTGGCCTAGCATTGGGGGGTGGGGGAGCTCGCGGCTGTGCTCACATTGGCGTGATTAAAGCTTTGGAAGAGGCTAATATTTCCATCCACTGTATTGCCGGAACCAGTATGGGAGCCTTAGTGGGTGGTATCTATGCAGCCGGTCACCTGCAAGACCTCGAAAATCTCTTGTCCGAAGTCAAATGGAGTGATGTGCTCCGTCAATTTGACCCCGCCGTGATGAAAAATGGGATGTTTAAAGGTAAAAAAGTTCATAGACTAATCAACCGGCTCATCCAAGACAAAAAGTTTAAAGACTGCCAGATTCCTTGCATGGCTATTGCCACCGATCTCAATTCCGGAGAAGAAGTCAGGCTTGATAAAGGAAATATCGCTGATGCAATCCGTGCCAGCATCAGTTTGCCAGGCATTTTTATGCCCATTAAACATAAAAAACACCACTTGGTCGATGGGGGAATCCTTAATCCCTTACCTATTAGCGCCGTGCGTAAAATGGGCGCAGATATAGTGATTGCTGTTGATTTAAGCCAAGAATACATCAAAGAAAAACAAGTGAAAAGAAGTCGCCACACTCCCGAGAAAAAATGGAGACTTGGCCAGTGGCTCAGGCCAGAATACCCCAATATGATCGATGTGATTGAAGGAGCGGTTTTTTTAATGCAAAAAACCGTGACTGAAAAAAATCTAATGACCGATCCAGCTGATTTACTCCTTAGTTTAAACCTGAGTTCGGCAAGTTTGTTTGATTTTCATAAAGCTAAAAAGCTGATCGAAGAAGGCTACAAAGCCGGAAAGAAAATAATGCCACAATTGAAGGCGATGATGCAGTGATTCCCCTCCTGTAGAGACGCGATTCATCGCGTCTCTACAGGAGAAATTCAAAATTCCTTAATTTATGCCCTACAAAATTTTAAGAATATCCACTTGCTCCCAACTCCACTTCCCCTTAAAATAAAACCATTGCTCCTAACATTTTTGAATCATGAAACACCCATGGCACGACGTCAGTATTGGCGACAGGGCACCAGAAGTTGTTCAATCCATCATCGAAATCCCGAGGGGTAGTCGAGCCAAATATGAATTGGATAAAGAGTCTGGAATGCTTGTTCTAGACCGTGTCCTTTTTTCATCCATGCGCTATCCAGCTAACTATGGGTTTATCCCTCAAACGTATTGCGACGATAAGGACCCCTTGGATATTCTTATTCTTTCAGAAATTGATTTGGCTCCCATGTGTCTTCTAAATGCCAAGGTGATTGGTGTGATGCAAATGGTGGATGGTGGTGAAAAAGATGACAAAATTATTGCTGTAGCGGCTGATGATGTTACCGTCAATCACATTGAAGATTTGGATCAGATGCCTCCTCATCTTTTAAAAGAAATTGAAAACTTCTTTGAAGATTATAAAAAGTTGGAAAATAAGGAGGTTTCTGTGGAGGGTTTTTATGGCAAAGAGAAGGCTCTGGAAATTGTGAAGAAGAGCATTGAGGATTACAAAGGTAAATTTCAATAGGCATGGTTAAAGCCTATATTTATAACGCGCTCAATGGCATAAAAATAAATGAGAATAAAGCCCCTAAATCAAACTTTATTACTGTTGCTATTTTTTATGGTGCTAGTAAGTTGCCAACATAAAGCGCCTACGGACTTGATTGAAGGAGAAGTTGTAGTTGATATCCTGTTTGAAGCTGAAGAAGAGAAGTTGCCCTCAAGTGTCATGGTTGATGATGCGTATTTTGAGGAAACAAAGCACGTGTTTTTTATCAATCAAGATTATACAAAAACATACTCAGAACTAGTGGAATATGACACTGAATCGATGGAAGTCATCCAAGTTTTAGATGAAATCAAAGGTGAGAATGGTATTATTAATGAATATGACATTGGTGACGGAAAGCTAGTGTGGACAACGATTTTAAAAGATGAAAACATAATAAAAATCTCTTATCATGATATAACCACTAACAAGACCACTGAAATCTCAAATGAAATTACCTACGATGAACTAGGCTTGTTTTTTACCTTGGTGAGCGTCGATGGAAATTATATCAGCTGGATTCATCATGACATAGAGGCTAAGCAGTCTAAAATTGTGCTTTACAACACCGAAAGTCAACAAAGAGAAATTGTAAAAAGTGTAAATTTTGTTGAGGAAAATTTTAAGGTTCCACTATTTTTCGCTACCGTAGAAGATGGTAGATTATTTTATGATTTGAATGAAAATGGGGTGGCCAATCTTTACATGAAAAACCTGGAGTATGAAAGCCCTCCTGAACAATTGGCGGTAAATATTGATCCAATTCTACATTTTGCGGGTGATTTTGATCCTGAACACCAGGAGTTGATTTTGTATGCGGCCACTGACTCTAAAGACGTGTTGTATTCTTATGATCTAAAAGATAAAAGCACTAAAATAGTCGCTAGTTTTGATGAAAATTCCCTCTTATTTAAAGACAAAATCTGGATCAATGACAAAAGAGTTTACCACTCAGTTCAGCAAAATATCAGCGGCCCCATTGCCGATCATTATGTTGCCGAAGTGTATGATTTAACCACATTTGCATCAGTAAAATTCCGAGGTTATTTTAGTGTTTTTAAAAGCGACGATTATTACGGTACATTAAAATTTGAAAATGGAGCCAATAAAATTCGATTTGAACTGATTGAAGATGCAGTATAGCTTCATTTATTTTTTCTTTTTTTTGACTCCTCCCAAAACTCAATCATTTTTTTATACATTTTTTGAAAATCATAGTCTAAGAAATTTTCTGGTATAAAAACAGTTCCAGATGGGCCAAGTTGATTCAACCTGAGTATCATCCTCTTTAACCAGTTGTGTTTACGAATGATGGCATCTGGATCCCTAACATGTATGTTTAGCATTTTTATCTTTCTCATCTTATATATGCTGAAATCCGTGATATCCTCCCATTTTATTCAAACCGGATTCATGATGGAGGCATTATGAAAAATACCTTTCTCACTAATGATTACAGCAGGTTTGTTTTTACTTGACCTTAGAAGGTTATGAAACAACATGGGGGTAATAAGGATAACAACAAACCATGCACATATTTTAGTCAAATATGGCTCATCCAATTCATGAGCTGGTAATGTGATGATAAAAATAGCACTCAAAACAATTAAGACACATGCAAAAGCATTGCGTCTGACCTTGCTTCGGTTAAAAAAATGATTATATCTTCCGTGGATTACTTGTAAAAAGGGTTCCTCGGTAAAATTTGAACTTCTGGCTCCAGTTCCACATCAAATTTATCTTTTACTTTTTGATGGACTTTTAGGGCCAAGTTGATGATGTCTGAGGCCGTGGCATCGCCCGTATTCATAAAAAAATTGGCATGTTTTTGACTGATTTGTGCGCCGCCCACCATCATGCCCTTGCAGCCGGCTTGTTCAATCAGCCAGCCAGCACTAGGAAAAGTCCCCGGATTCTTAAAAAAACTACCACAGGTCAATCCAGCCGGTTGCTTCATGATGCGACTTTTGATGTAGCGATTGACCATTTGCTTGATGAAGGCTTTAGGAGCTACTTCTAAGCGCATGGTGCAAGAAAGAATAATGTCTTTGGTCTGTTTAAAATAACTGTTTCGATAACTGAAATTAGCATAATCAGGACCCACAATCATGGGTTTATCACTTTTTGTGGGAAGGATCGTGGCATTTAAAAAAACATCTTTCATGCACACATCAGGAATGCCCGCATTGCCATAAACCGCGCCGCCAATGGTACCTGGTACATTGCAAAAGCCTGATATGCCCCCTAAATTTTGTTCAGCAGCCATCATGACTAATTTCATCCAGGTGACACCACCTTCAGTCGTCACCGTGTTTTGTTGAAAGTGAATTTTATTCATCTGATTCAAAATCACCAAACCAGGATAGCCCTCGTCAGCAAATAGAACATTGCTTCCTCCCCCTAAAACCATGTAGGGAACCCCTTGTTTTTTGGCAAATTCTCGCAGATTATACATGTCTTCCCAGCGGCTTGCAGTGGCAAAAAAGCGGACTGGACCACCCACTCGAAAGGTATTGTAGCTCTTGAGGAGAACATTTTGTTGTACATCGATTTTCATGACTCCAATCTAGCAAAATAGTGGGGCCTTGTCGATGCTTGATTATTTTGCTAAAAAGTGTTATTATATACATACTAGGTTGGAGCACTCTTGCAGAGTGGTTCATAATCTTTGTGGCGTTATATCACTTCAACTCCACCAATGATTCGATTCATCTGTAAGTTTTTCAAAAAGTATATACTTTTGGATTAGTAGATTTGCCCATTATTAATGGGCTTTAATGCGGTGTTTTGGATTCGGGTCTATGAGAATCTTGAAAACACCCTCCTTTTTAGTGTGAACATTCTTTTTCAACCCCAAAACCATATGAACCACTCTGCAAGAGTGCTCCAGCGTTTTGAATAAAAAGAAAACCTCTTAGGAAACAGGCATGCCTGTTTCCTAAGAGGTTGATTGCAGTTCAAATTAGATTGCTTAAGCCATTCCTCGTTCTTCACGGATTTTTTCAGCCACGTTGTTTGGCACTTTGGCATAATGAGAGAACTGCATGGTGTACGCCGCTCGACCCTGAGTCATGGAGCGAAGGTCACCCACGTAACCAAACATTTCAGAGA